>JAATGW010000524.1 GCA_015654495.1 Chitinophagales bacterium | reverse complement strand
GAAGGATCTCTGTTACAAAAGCAATCAAGATCCTTCGTGCCTCAGGACGACAGTCGTGTTGTTTTAGTGTAATGTAAAACATAAGATAGCGACGTGCTGATGGCCATCTTAAATATACATTTGTCCTTTTTGTTTACTAAATACGGATAGTCAGTTTTTTTTATTTATGGTAATCAATGCTGTTATTATTCTCCGATCTTCACCGGCTTTTTATTCTCATCAACTGCTACAAAGGTAAAAGTGCCTGTAATGGCCTTCTCACGCACATCCGAATACATTTCTTCAATAAAAATCTCCACAAGAACCTGGATGCTTGTATTTCCCACATGAGCTACTTTTCCCACCAATTCGATGATTGTACCTGCCGGAATCGGTATAGTAAAATCTATCCTGTTTGAAGATACCGTTACAACTTTCTTTCTTGAAAACCTTGTTGCAGTCATAAAAGCAACTTCATCCATCAGAAACATTGCTGTGCCTCCAAATAATGTATCATAATGATTTGTGCTATCAGGGAAAACAGCTTTAAAAATCCTGGTCACAGACAATTCGATTCTTTCCTCAGTGCTTATCATATGCATTTTTTAAAAAAGTAAACCTGACTCCATTGAAAAATAGGGTATTAAAAATTAATTAGGGCCTGCTGATTAAGTCATATGAGCTAAGATTTTGTATTTTGATGAAAATCCTGTTCCTGTTTAATTTCGACAATGTCATTAGTAAAACGCTCTTATTACCGTTCCTTTCCGCCTTTAACGGCTTACCGTCTATCTGTTATAAATATCAATGTCTTTGAGTTTGGAATGAGGTAGACGGGAATACGGAAAGAGCGCCTGCCCGACACAGCGCAGCGACGGCGGGGTAATGAAGAAACGGGAAATTTATCTGCAGCCATGCAACGGTTTTCATCCGTTTTAGCCGAAAGGCTTGCCGTTTAAATATGAATTTTATCGTAAGATCCGTAACTGATAAGTATTCTATTTCAAACAGCAGGCTCTATTTAAGGGCTTGCGGCTCCATCATCATATGCAACCCTGGCAAAGAACTCCGGGGTTTATAAACCCCGGAGTTCTTTTGCTGCTTCAACCATTTCTTTCAAAGCCGCCATCGTTTCACTCCAGCCCCGGGTTTTTAATCCGCAATCGGGGTTTATCCATAGCTGATTTGCCGGCAGAACCAGCAAAGCTTTTTCTATAAGCTTTACCATTTCTGACCGGGTAGGAACTCTTGGCGAATGTATATCATACACACCCGGACCAATTTCATTCGGATATTTAAATTCAGCAAAAGCATCCAGTAATTCCATCTGTGAACGAGAAGTTTCAATGGTGATGACATCCGCATCCATCTCCGCAATGTTTTCTATAATGTCATTAAATTCAGAATAACACATGTGGGTATGAATCTGTGTATCATCCTGCACACCACTGGCAGAGATGCGGAATGCTTTTACTGCCCATTGAAGATAACCGGGCCAATTTTCTTTTCTTAACGGAAGCCCTTCCCTGATTGCTGGTTCATCAATCTGGATAATTCGAATTCCCGCTTTTTCCAGGTCAACCACTTCATCTCTGATCGCAAGCGCAATCTGATAACATGTTTCACTGCGGGGCTGATCATTTCTCACAAAACTCCACTGAAGAATTGTTACAGGGCCCGTGAGCATTCCCTTCATCCATTTTTTTGTCAGTGACTGCGCATAACTGCTCCATTCAACAGTCATCGGTTTGGGACGATAAACGTCACCATAAATAATTGGAGGTTTCACACAGCGGCTGCCATAGCTCTGCACCCAGCCATTTTCTGTGAATACAAAGCCGGCAAGCTGTTCACCAAAATATTCCACCATATCATTTCGCTCAAACTCTCCATGTACCAGCACGTCTAACCCTGTTTCTTCCTGCCATTCGACTGCTTTTTTGATTTCTTCTTTCAGAAGCCGGTCATATTCCGGATCAGAAATTTCTTTCTTCTTCCATTTAGCACGCCAGTTCCGCACTTCAGTAGTTTGTGGAAATGAACCGATGGTCGTGGTAGGGAAAACAGGTAATTGCAAAGCATCGGTTTGTTTTTTGCGGCGAACATCAAAGCTGCTTTTACGGCTTGCATCAGTTTCTGTAATTTCAGAAACGCGCTTCTTCACTTCCGGATTATGGATCAGGGACGAAGTCTGCCGTGATGCAATGCTCTCCCTGTTTTTTCTTAACAGGTCTAATGCCACTTCACCAGGTTCTCCGGATGAAAGCTCTTTCAAAATGCTTACTTCATCGAGTTTCTGTTTTGCAAATGCCAGCCATTGACTTATACCGGAATCGAGTTTCATTTCAAGATCAAGATCACAGGGCGAATGTAAAAGTGAACATGAAGGCGCAATCCACAAACGATCTCTTCCCAATTTTTGTACGGCTTTTTGAATCAGTTGAAGGGAAGAGGTGAAATCATTTTTCCAGATATTTCTTCCGTCTACAACACCAAGAGAAAGCTGTGTTTTGGAATGCACAAAATCCGTTGAGAGAATATCATCCAGCTGTGATGGACATCTTACAAGGTCCAGATGAATGGTATGCACCGGTAGCTGCAAAACAGTAGAAAGATTATCTCCGTAACATTCAAAATATCCTGCGAGGATGATTTGCAGATGCGGGAATTTTGCTTTGATTGATTTGTATGTTTTGACGAAAAGTTCACGTTCCAGTTTTGTTAATGCAGATACCAGACAAGGCTCGTCAAACTGTATAAAATAAGCGCCACTCTCATCCAGTTCCTTTAGTACCTCAAAATATACGGGGAGAAGATTATCAAGCAAATCCAGGCGGTTGAATGTGGTCCCTTTTTCTTTTCCCAGCAGCAGAAATGAAAGAGGTCCAATTAATACCGGCTTTGCCCTGATGTCTTTTCTTTTTGCCTCCAGGTATTCGGAGATAATCTTCTTACTGAAAAAACTGAATTTCTGCCCCTTCGTAAATTCCGGAACAATGTAATGGTAGTTGGTATCAAACCATTTTGTCATTTCCATGGCAGTGATATCATAACCTTCATGTTGATATCCCCTGGCCATTGCAAATAACAGGTCGATATTGTTTATTTGCTTTTCAGTTAATAAACTGTGATACCGTTCCGGTATGGCACCTGTCATTAAACAGTTGTCGAGTACCATGTCATAATAAGAAAAATCATTGCAGGGTATCCAGTAGATGCCCGCTTCTTTCTGAATCTTCCAGTTGAACTCACGGATCGATTTTGCCGTTTGTTCAAGTTGATGTAGTTGAATTTTGCCTGACCAGTATTGTTCACTGGCCTTCTTAAGTTCCCGATGGTTCCCAATTCTTGGGTAACCCAGATTGTGTGTCAGCATACGCAAAAACTTTTAGGTTAAACATTAAATGAATAATGCCTTTACGTTTAAGTGTATGCTTCCGGAATTTGAAGTGTGTGTGAGGAA
Organism: Chitinophagales bacterium; assembly: GCA_015654495.1. Classification (GTDB taxonomy): domain Bacteria; phylum Bacteroidota; class Bacteroidia; order Chitinophagales; family Chitinophagaceae; genus Pollutibacter. The sequence continues at coordinate 6,414 of JAATGW010000524.1, read as the reverse complement.
ACAGGTATTATTTAGAATGCCTGAGGTCCCGACTACTGCTTTAAACTGCGAAAGCATTGGTCCGGTTTACAGGCAAGTGTCTGACTCTTCTTCATATCAATGAAGAAACACAGTTGCGCAACAGTCCGTGAATTACACACGGTTCCTTTTTAATAACAATCCGGAATTTCCGTATTGTTCACCTGTAAACGATCATTAAAGTAAAGAACTGAAAAACGAAAATAGATAAAATCTAACGACTACAACGAAAACAAATGACTACTGATTGCATGAAGGCTGTTTATATTTTTTAAATTGTTTTCCATTGAAGTCAATGAAGAGCAGCCTGGTCTTTGCTTTTTTCATTGAACCCATAGACACAATTCCTGCAATTTTTCCTGCAACATTCGCCACGCAGCTGATTATACAAAGCTGTATACACAGGTTCACCGTTTTCCATATTATAATGCAGACCTTCGATCAGCATTTCTTTCTGAGTAGGGAACTGATAAGCTGCAGCTGCATTGACTTCCCGTTCAATTTTTTTCAGGCAGCCACTGCAGAGACAATCAAAAAATGTTGCGGCCAAAAATTTTTCTGTCTTTGGACTTATGTGAACAGAACTACATTGGCAGTTCACGATGTCGCCAACCTTACATTCAAAAGAGTTGCCGCATCGGGGACAATATTTTTCTTCGTGCTTAAACAATGTGGTAAAGATTGCTGATGATTAATTTATTTCCTATTGTTAACTATAGCCTACGATTATTTGCTTATGTCCTTTTCTCTTCAACGATGTTTTTTTTTAAAATCGATAACAAAACAGGATTACCCGACACAGAAATTTACCGGGCTGAAGCATAAATTCAGCCGGGAATATCTTATAAGAGTAGCTGTTATTGCGATCGCTGCCATTTAGATTTAACAGAACAAACGGAAAGAAACGATGATAAATGAAATGCAGAGCAGCAGTTTCATTCAAGCTTCTCTCCCCGAAAGCTTTGAATAGTTAAAAGCAATGGCAGGTCTTCTGACTTGCTCCCGTTTACCCGTCTTCCCATTCGCCGCGGCGGACAGTGACTGTAGAAGGAAACGATGATATGGAGCTTACAGCTGCGGGACAGTTCCGGACTTACACCGGATTCCCTTTTAATCCGGTAAAAAATATTCACCGGAACCAAATGCTGGTGACAAAACTAATTAATTTGAGGAATAAGCCAATTAATCCAGATAATTGTTGGGATGAAATGCAAATCCAGGTTTCAAATTTGTATGATCTTATAAGAACGGGTATTTCTGTATACTAATATTTAGTCAGGTAATTCAGAAAATCCTTCCTCGGTATCATTGAAGCACCCAGCGATTCCAGGTGCGGTGTATAAACCTGGCAATCGATTAATTTAATATCCTGCTTTTTCAGCTCCTGAACAAAACTGATAAATGCAAATTTGCTAGCATTACTAACAAGACTAAACATACTCTCGCCGCAAAAAACTTTTCCCATCTGTACACCATAGAGGCCGCCAACAAGTTCATCGCCAAGCCAGGCTTCCGCACTCATCGTGTATCCGAGTTCGTGAAGGCGTATGTAGGCATTTTTCATTTCACGCGTGATCCAGGTTCTCTGCTGACCTTGCCTGGTAACAGACTTACATTGGTTGATTACTTCTTCAAAAGCAGTATTGACTGTAAAACGGAAATGGTTTTGCCTGAGTAATTGTTTCATACTATGGCTTATGCGGAGATCATCAGGGAAAAGCACAAATCGCGGATCGGGACTCCACCAGAGTGGGATATCGCCTTCGAACCAGGGAAAGATTCCATTTTTATATGCAAGAATCAAACGTTCCACACCCAGGTCGCCGCCGATGGCAACAAGCCCATCGGGTTCAGCTTCGGAAACCGGTGGAAAATAAAGTTCTTTCTCAATTATATAAACAGACATGTATATAAAAAAAATCCGGCTGATCGCCGGTTACAAAACTAAAGTTCAGGCAGCAGGAAATTAAAATTCACTCATCACTTCAATAGTAGCACCGATGCCGCGATCTGTAATCTGGTCGCACATGGGCTTTAATGTATCGTAATCTCCATGCTTAACAGCATACTTACCCTGGGTATGGATGATCATGGCGCATTGTTCAGCCTGTTCTTCACTGTGCCCGCAAACTTCCACAAGGGTCTCAATAACCCATTCGAATGTATTAACCTCATCGTTCCAGACAATCAGGCTGCAGGACTGCTCAGTCGACTCCAAAGTGTCAACATCCTCTTGAAAATCATGCTTTGGATTGGTTGGAATCCCCGTCATTTATATTGTCTGGTTTCTGCAAAATTAATTACTAATTCTCTTTTCCGGAACTACGTTGATAAAAATGGACAGATTTTGCCCGGGTAAGGCTAAACAAAACGGAATATCGTCAAATATTGACAATCAGTTAAATATGAAAATAAATTAAAATAGGATCTGAGCAAAGACAAGCTCAAAAAAGTTAAAAAATAGCTTAACGGCACAGTGGCTGCATTTTTCGGCTGACTGCATGGAAGACGGTGAATTCCGTTCCGGCAGCTGTGGCATTAGAATTAAATACCCGGAACGGGAATGATTTTATTCTGTTATTATTTATACATTCATCCTGAATCTGCCCTGGTTAACTCAATACAACGGATAACCGAAAATCATTCTTTTTAAAATTCATCAGATGTCAGATCCGAAAACAGGAACCTTCAAACCGGTATGGATTTATCTGGCGATCACATTCGCGCTCAGTTCGGTTTTTTATTTTCTGATCATTTCGGCCGGTCGTTTAGGTGGTGGACAGGGAATGTTTGTTACAGGGCTCATGTGGTGCCCGGGTTTATCCGCGTTGATCACTTCAGTTATTCTGAAAAGAAAAATTTCATTGCTGGGTTGGCAGTGGGGAAAAACATCATTGCAGGTCCGGAGTTATTTTATTCCATTGATTTATGCAACAATTGCCTATCTCATAATCTGGTTCGCGGGATGGGGACATTTTTATAATTCCGAATATGTAGCAGCTATGGCGAAGTCGTTCGGATTTGAAAAATTACCTGATGCACTGGTGATCGTCCTCACATTTATTTTTCTTGGATTATACAGGCTGCCGATGTCCTGCGCAACTGCACTTTGTGAAGAGATTGGCTGGCGTGGGTTTCTCGCACCTGAATTGTATGGCCGGCTCGGTTATACAAAAACATCCTTTCTTACCGGAATCATCTGGTCACTATGGCACTACCCTATCCTGATCTTTGCAGATTATAACAGCGGGACACCTGCATGGTATGGGCTCACCTGCTTTACGGTGATGGTCATCAGCATCAGTTTTGTTTTCACCTGGTTCCGGATAAAATCCGGCAGCCTGTGGACAGCAATGTTATTACATGCAAGCCATAACCTGTTTATACAGAATTTTTTCACTCCTATTACCGGTGACACGGGCAATACCAGGTATTTTGTTGATGAATTCGGGGCGGTACTGCCAATTGTAGCAGTATGTTTTGCGATATATTTTTACAGCAGAAGAAAGGAGTTGGGGATTGGGGTTCAGACTTATCAGACGGCATGAAGATGAATTTAGCCACGATGCTGTTTAAAATATTTAGTCATCCAAAACAGATAAAGATTTCAACTGCACATCGATATTCACTTGCGGAAGTAATGCATCAAATCAAATCACTGAACTCTTCAGTTTAAGTCATCGCTTCACAACATTCATCATAAAAAAGTTCAAAAAAGCAAAAACCAAAAGCTTTATATTTAACCACTATCTCCACTCAACCCTGGAATAAATTTTTAAGCGTTCACATGAACTTACACTTTGTTATGAAATGCAGGTATTTCTTATTGCTTTTTTATCAGCTCTTTTTTTCTGTCATTCTGTTTGCTCAGCAAAATAATATTACGGATAAGATCAACAATAAAACTTTTAACCCCTCCACCCTATTATGGTATGATAAACCAGCGCAAAAATGGGAAGATGCATTGCCAATAGGTAACGGACGATTGGGCGCCATGGTATTTGGCAGGAACGGAGAAGAACGCATTCAACTGAATGAAGAAACCTATTGGTCGGGAGGTCCCTATTCCACCGTTGTGAAAGGTGGTTATCAGGTATTGCCCGAAATTCAAAAACTGGTATTTGAAGAGAAATATTTAGACGCACATAACCTGTTCGGAAGAAATTTGATGGGTTATCCCGTGGAGCAGATGAAATACCAATGCCTGGGCAATCTCCATTTATTTTTTGCAAAACAGGATAGTATTACGAATTATAAACGCTGGCTTGATCTGGAAAATGGGGTTTCGGGAGTTGCATATATTGCCAGTGGCATTACTTATCAAAGAGAAGTATTTGCTTCAGCACCTGATCAGGTTATTGTTATTCGCATTACTGCAGATAAACCCAGGAGTATTTCATTCACTGCTAATTTGCGCGGGGAGAGAAATCAAACACATTCCAATTATGCAACAGATTATTTCAGAATGGATCCTTATGGTCAGGACGGATTAGTCCTTCGTGGAAAATCAGCAGACTATATGGGAGTGGAAGGAAAGATAAGATATGAAGCAAGGATAAAAGCAGTGGCTGAAGGAGGCTCAGTTAAAACAGATGGGGTTGACCTCATTATTGAAAATGCCGATGCTGTTACTTTATATTTTGCGGCCGCCACGAATTTTGTGAACTACAAAGATGTAAGCGCCGATCAGCACCTGCGGGTAAATGATAATCTTAAAGTCATTGCGAATAAAAATTATTCTTCCATTCTTTCATCTGCATTGGAAGAACATAAAAAATATTTCGGCCGGGTTTCATTGCAGCTGCCCAATGGCTCAAATTCTTTTTTGCCCACAACAGAACGGCTGAAAAAAATTCAAACAGAACCCGATCCATCTATGTCGGCCCTGAGTTATCAGTTTGGAAGGTACCTGATGATTGCTTCCTCCAGGCCCGGTACCCAACCCGCCAACCACCAGGGAATCTGGAATGATAACATGAACCCCTACTGGGATTCAGAATATACGACCAATATCAACACAGAAGTGAATTACTGGCCGGTAGAGAGCGGCAATCTTTCGGAATGCGCCGAACCTTTATTCAGAATGATAAAAGAACTTACAGACCAGGGTTCACAGGTGGCTAAAGAACATTATGGCGCCAGAGGATGGGTCTTTCATCAGAATACGGATTTATGGAGAGTAGCCGCACCGATGGACGGACCCACATGGGGAACATTTACCGTAGGTGGTGCATGGCTCTGCACACATTTATGGGAGCATTACCAATACACAATGGATAAAGATTTTTTAGAAGAAGCATTTCCATTGATCGAAGGTTCTGTTCAGTTTTTTATGGACTTCCTGGTTCCGCATCCCAATGGTAAATGGCTGGTGACCAATCCTTCCACCTCTCCTGAAAATTTTCCCGATGGCGGCGGTAACAAGCCCTATTTTGATGAGGTAACAGCAGGCTTCAGGGAAGGTACTACCATCTGTGCCGGTTCTTCTATCGATATGCAAATCCTCTATGATTTGTTTGGTTATTATATTGAAGCATCGAAAGTGTTAGGTAAAAACGATTCATTTATACAGAAAGTAAAAATTGCCAGGGAAAAATTAGTACCACCGCAAATCGGTCGCGATGGATCATTACAGGAATGGGCTGATGACTGGAAATCACTTGAAAAAAATCACAGGCATTTTTCTCATATGTATGGCTTATATCCGGGCAAGACATTATATGAAAAAAGAACACCGGAATTAATAGCCGCTTATAAAAAAGTATTGGAAGAAAGAGGTGATGCTTCAACAGGTTTTTCAAGAGCATGGAAGATGGCGCTTTGGGCAAGATTAGGCGATGGCAACCGTAGTAATAAAATTTATAAGGGATACTTAAAAGAACAGAGCTGCAGTTCCTTATTTGCACTGTGCGGACGGGCATTACAGGTGGATGGTGATTTTGGTGTTACTGCTGCAATAACAGAAATGCTGATGCAATCGCATGATGGATTTATCAAACTATTACCCGCACTGCCAGACGAATGGAACGAAGGGCAATTTAAAGGAGTTTGTGCAAGAGGAGGATTTGAACTGGATTATACCTGGAAAAATAAAACAGTAACACAGGTTAGCATCTTATCGAAAGCAGGAGGAATTTGCCGGCTTGAACTTAAACCCGGCATGAAGATCAGCAGCAACGGGAAGAATGTCGTTATTAAAAAAACTTCAGCGGGATTGATTGAATTTAGTACAGTTAAAAATGGTAGATATATTGTAAAGTAAATCCATTAAAATCGATTTATTTTATTCTATCTGAAATAGTCGAATTCATCTTTCGGGAAAATAACCGTTTAGCCTGTTTTTCTCCTTTTAAAGTTGCCTATTTTTATCGGTTAGCGGGCAAGCTTGACGACCGT
>JAATGW010000675.1 GCA_015654495.1 Chitinophagales bacterium | reverse complement strand
TGCTGGAAAAGAATCGCAGCTTTCTGTCCGAATAATTGTCTGAGTGGGTTTCTTTCCGCTGAATCATCACCTGAAATCAGGGAAAGCACAAACCGTTTTTGTAAATGGCGGATCAGGCTTCCGATCTGAGACCGGTATTTATTACTGAATAAAAACTTCCCTTTGATAATTCCATTGATTTCAATGACAACTTCAGTCCCCTTTTGTAATGGATCCTTTTTGCCTGAAATAAATGAATATGAACCTATCCTGATACAGTTTTTTCCCAAAATTGCATACAGGCCTTCGCCGGTGAATTCCTGGAAATCATCCGGAGTTTTTTCAGGAGATAAATCCCTGAAATACTCACAGAGTGCACGGCTAAGCGGATGGCTGGAATTGCTGCAAATACCCAGGATCAATTTTTTTTCGGCATCCGAAAGTATTTCTCCGGCATATTCAATCTTCATATCTCCAATGGCTGTAAGTGTTCCGGTTTTATCAAAAACAATATGATTTATACGGCCGATATTTTCTATGGTTTGTGCATTTCGGAGGTAGAAGCCATTCCTGCTAAGGATCCTCAGCATATTCCCATTGGTGAAACTATTGGATAAGAGTAACGCACATGGGCAGGCGATTATAAATACTGAAGTAACTGCCGGCCAGATCCTGGTGCTGTCAGCTAAAGACCAATATACAGCAGTCACTGTCGCGGTAAGTAAAACAATCCAAGTAAACCATTTACTTATTCTGTGCACAAAGGAGCGGCCTTTTTCTCCGGTTTGTTTCAGCTCCTTCCGGCTCCAGAGATCGGTTAAATAACTCTGGGCAACTTCTTTCATAACGAGAATTTCAATTCTGCTGCCGGAAACTTTGCCTCCCGCATATACCAGGTCACCAGTTGTTCTTATAACGGGTATGTTCTCGCCTGTCACAAAACTATAGTCTATCGCCGCTGATCCGCGCGTCATCAGGCCATCGGCGGGTATAAGCTCTTCGTTATGGATCACAATTGTGTCGCCGGTTTTGATCTCAGGAAGCATCAGGGGTATTTCTTCTCCGTTTCGTACAACTGTCACTGCTATTGGAAAATACGATGCATAATCGCGGTCGAAGGATAACTGCCGGTAGGTTTTATCCTGTATTGCTCTGCCGGCCAACATAAAGAAGACGATCCCGGACATAGAATCAAAATATCCGGCACCTGTATTCGTAAAAAGTTCATAGCAGCTCCTGATGAAGGTGATAACGATCGCCAGGGCAATAGGCGCATCAATATGCAGATAGCGGTGCTTAAGACTTTTTATAGACGAATTGAAAAAAGGCAATGAAGAAAAGAGGAGTACAGGAAGCGCCAGAACGAAATTAAACCAGCGGAAAACGGCTTGCAGGCCACTCTCACCGGAATCAATTCCGAAATATTCAGGAAAGCTCATCATCATGATATTGGCAAAACAGAAGCCGGCAACACCCAGCTGATAAATCAGCATTTTATTTTCTGCCGGCTTTTGTTTGTTGAGGTCATTCAGACTGATATAGGGTTCATAGCCCAGCGAGGCAAGCAATTCAGCTATTTTCCTTACAGATCCGGTCCGGCTGTTAAAGATGACAGACACCTCCCTGCGTTCAAAGTTCACTGTGCTGGAGATAACTGAATGCTCGATTTTGTAAAGCTTTTCAAGGAGAAACAGACAGGAGCTGCAATGGATTTGAGGGATATTGAATAGTACATGGGTATGGGATTCGTCTTTATAGGGAATCAGTCTGGCAGCGATTTGTTCATTATCCAGGAATGAAAATTTATCCGGCCCTGGCTTATGCAATTGACTCTGACCCGGCCGCTCATTAAACGCATAATAGTCACAAAGCTGATTGTTATTCAGAATACTGTAAACCAGCCGGCAACCATCACAACAAAATGATTTTTCGTCGAATTGAAATGCCGGATCCGTACATGGTTCACCGCAGTGATAACAAAGCAACTGGCCGTCTGCCGCTTTCTTGTCTCTCCGTTGTATTCGCATAAACACGATAAAACTAATCAGCGGTTTTTTTCTGCTGCATGACTAAGTTCAATTCAGGTGATGATCTTCGTCATGCATCCTGCAGGGGAAATGGAGAATTTTTACAAACAAGGAAAATTGAACAAAATGTTATTCCGAACAGAAAAAATTGAATCCACAGATGCTGTCGCTGATATTGTAGAAAGAGATTTTCGTACAGCAGCGGTATTCAGGAAGTATGGAATTGAATATTGCTGCGCCGGCAAAAAAAGCATTGAGCACGCGTCTCTGATGGCTGGGGTAGAGTTGGACCAACTGAAGGCTGACCTTGAAACTGCTGCAAGAAAATTGCCGGTATTGAAGCACCAGAATTTTGAAGATTGGTCGGTCGATTTTATGACTTCCTATATCATCAATATACATCATGGGTTTCTAAAAACCGCGATGCCTGAAGCGGAAACTATCGTGAGGGATTATGCAGAACATCATCAGAAAAAGTATCCTTATATGCTTGAAGTAGCAGAGTTGTTTACTTTGCTTCGTAAAGAAATTTTCAAACAGATGGAAATAGAAGAACTCGAATTATTTCCCTACATAAAGCAGGTAGCTCATGCTTTTGAGAAAGGAGGCGGGTATGGCCGGCTTCTGGTTAAAACTTTTCACAAACCACTAAAAGAATTCAGCAGTCAGCATTATACCATTATATTGGATCTACTCGTTCGTATCCGCGCTTTAACAGAAAACTATTCCTGGCCACAGGCTACCTGTACAAATCACCGGCTATCGATCCGGCTGATGAATGACATCGATACTGATATCTCGCAGCACCTTTTTCTCGAAAATGAATTGCTTATTCCCCTGATCACCCAGTATGAAGAAGCACTGCTTCGTGGCTAAATAATTCAACGTTGAACCTGAATAAAAGATATTTTATATTCCGCCTGGTTTTGAGCTCATGTATATTTGCGAAAATTGCAGGTAAATGACCACCTTCCACGAACAGGAACATTTGAATTCCCTATTCCAGAATGCTACGGAAGGAATTATCATCACTGACAGCCGCGGGAAAATAATGCTGGTAAATCCGGCTGCAGAAAGAATGTTTGATTACAGTACTGATGAGATAAAAGATCAGCCCATTGAAATTCTTATTCCGCAAAAAATCAGGTCCCATCATCAGCAACTGCGGGAAGGGTTCTATCAAAATCCTTCCAACCGGGCCATGGGCCATAACCGTGATCTTTATGGGAGCCGGAAAGACGGAACTAATTTACCCGTGGAGGTTAGCCTTAGTCACTACAATAAAGAAGGCGAAATATTTGTAATTGCTTTTATTGTAGATATCACAGGCAGAAAGGAAATAGAAAACAATATGCGAAAACAGCAGGCTGAACTGGAACGCGTAACCAGGGAAGTGAGGATGCTGAATGCCGATCTGGAAATGAAGGTTGAAGAGCGCACATTGATTTTGCGTGAAGCATTACAGAAGCTGGAGCAATCGCAGGTGGAGCTGAGTGAATCACTCGACAAGGAAAAACAACTGAGTGAGATCAAGAGCCGGTTTGTTTCCATGGCTTCCCATGAGTTCCGGACACCGCTTACTGCAGTACTTTCTTCTGCGTCACTGCTTGGAAAATATACTGTGACTGAAGAACAGGACAAGCGTGATCGCCATATCAACAAAATAAAAGGCTCAGTAAAACACCTGAACGATCTGCTGGAAGATTTTCTTTCCCTGGGAAAACTTGATGAAGGAAAAGTGATTTCGCAACGAACGGAATTCAATCTCAAAGAATGCATGGAAGATGTGATTGAGGAATTGAAACCCCTTATGAAGGCCAATCAGCAATTGTTGCCCGAGTATATTGCTGCCTCTGAAATTATAACAGACAAAAGATTACTGAGAAATATTATTATCAACCTGGTGAGCAATGCCATTAAATTTTCAGAAGAAAATGAAGTCATAGTGATCCGATGTGAAAAAGTTTCGGAAGGAACCAGGATCACGATAAAAGACCAGGGTATTGGTATCAGTAATGAAGACCAGCAACATTTGTTTTCCAGTTTCTTTCGTGCTGCCAATGCATTAAATATTCAGGGTACCGGACTTGGCTTGCATATAGTAAAGAGATATGCGGACCTGATCGGTGCTACTATAAAACTTGAAAGTGAATTGAACCTGGGCACAACAGTAAGCCTCACCTTACCAAACATCCAGACTATATGAAGACAATACTTGTAATAGAGGATAATAAAGATATCCGTGAGAATATTGCCGAGATACTCGAATTGGGGGGCTACCGGGCACTATCAGCCGAAAATGGAAAACGGGGAGTTGAAACTGCTCTGAAAGAAAACCCTGACCTTGTTGTTTGTGATATTATGATGCCGGAGTTGGATGGATATGGTGTACTCCATTTATTGCGCAAGAATAAGGCGACTCTTTATACTCCTTTTATATTTCTGACTGCCAGGGCCGAACGTACTGATTTCAGAAAAGGAATGGAGCTTGGCGCTGACGATTATATCACCAAGCCTTTTGAAGAAATTGAATTGCTTAGTGCGATTGAAATGAGATTAAAAAAATCTGAAGCACTGGGTACCAGTTATGAGAGCACTCCCGCCGGGCTGCAAGCTTTCTGGAAAAATGCAGGCACTGCAGGTTTAATATCTTCCCTGTCAGATCAATTCAGTACGGAGAACTATTTAAAAAAGCAACAGGTGTATGCGGCCGGCCGCCGGCCACGGTGTTTGTATCTTATTACAAAGGGGAAGGTTAAAATATTCAGGCTGCATGAGGATGGTAAGGAATATATTACCGATATATCCGGGCCGGGCGATTTCTTTGGATATGCAGCGTTGATAGAAGATCGCGTTTATGATGATACCGCTATAGTACTTGAAGATGCAGAATTATTGCAGATCCCCGCAGATGAGTTTCGTAAAATGATATTTGGTGATATGCAGGTAGCAGCAAAATTTATACAGCTTATCACAAAAAAAGTGAAAGAAAAAGAAGACAGACTGATTGATCTGGCTTATAGTTCTCTTAGAAAACGTGTTGCAGCAGCATTGGTTGATATTCACAACAAGTACAATAATGCAACTGAAGCCGGCAGGGTAATAGATATTTCACGGGATGATATTGCCCACTATGTTGGAACTGCTACTGAGTCGCTGATCAGAACATTGAGTGATTTCAGAAGTGAAAATTTATTGGAGATTGTTGAAGGAAAAATCAGGCTGCGCGATCCTGAAAAACTGAAACGACTGATCTATTGAAAAGCGCAGGTACTAATTTCTAAGATCAGTAAAATGTCCGGAAGAATTAGTTATCTCCCGGCCATGTTCGTTTTGTTTGAATAAGGTCCAGTTGTTGGTCATTGTTGTTTGCAGCCAGTGATTTCCGGCCTTTCTGAATACAAGTGCCTGCAGGTGGAATTTTTCGGAGAAGTTTTTTTCGAGCTCTGCCACTGTCATGGTGCTATTGATATCGATCTTTCCGGCGGCAGCCTTTTTCTGACAATCAGCAACTGTTCTTGCACCCAGGATTGCCTCTGACTCAGCAACGGAATTCCCTGCCCGGGTATTTTGACCTGGAACGAAAAAACCAAGCATCAGGAATGGGTAGGTTGTATTGAACTGCTCCTGTATTTCTGAAATTTTTCTTTCAGGTTTAATTTCAAGTGTCATAACTGAATAATTCTTATTGGGATAGGCTGGATGAATCTGTATCATAGTAAATCAATCTTGTAATATTTCTGACTTATTCATGTTTTGAGAACGTAGATTTAAAAAATCGGCAACCAGCGGCGCTATTTCTTTCCTGTCGACTTCATCATAACCCTCGAACATAAGAGAACGTTCGTAAGCGCTGGAAGAAAATGCATCTCTGAATCGCAGGAAAAATTTAACGCGGAGATTGAGTTTGCTGAAATTCAAGCAACCGGGAAAAACATAGACCTGGCAATTGCCG
>JAATGW010000469.1 GCA_015654495.1 Chitinophagales bacterium | reverse complement strand
GTTTGCGACAAGCTCAACAGCACAGGGCGGCCAACGGTTTGCGACAACGCTTTTTCGGCAATCGCTCTCCCTATTCTTCCGTTTCCATCTTCAAAGGGATGAATGGTTTCAAAGTAAAGATGCGCTATAGCAGCACGGACAGAAGGGCTTTTAATCTCTTTTTTCCCTCCGGGGGCAGTATCATTAAACCACTTAATAAATTTCTGCATTTCACCGGCGAGCGGGGGATGAGATTTAGACCATTCCGTTGTGACCATCCGGTAAATACGGTCATGATCCGGAATAGATTTTTCGTAACTGAGTTCTTCTTTGATATGAAGGGTAAGGAGGAGCCCGCAGGCGATGCCAAGTGCCAAACCGGTCAGGTTCAGCAGGCTATAGGTTTTCTGGCGGAAGATATTTCTGATAGCAGTTTTGAAGAAATTTTTCAGCATCGGAAAATGTTTTATCTGGTTGCCGGAAAGACACAGTTAACCACGCACGAAGGTTTTGCCCCTAAACAGTGCCAGAATGAAAAGCCTTGCCGGGACTGGGTTTCAGCTCATGGCATGAGAATGGAGTGTGCGGAAACGGACAGTTTGTGTACGCTACCGGATAGCAGGGAGGCCACCAGATCTTTAAGAAAGAGAAAGAGCTAAGAGAAAGAGGAAGAAACAGAAACAGTTACAGAAACTGTAACAGTTAAGATCCCGGGCACCAGATCTTTAAACCTGGCTGTTTCTCCTGCTACCTGCCTGAAAGAGAAACAGAAAAGAACGCTTAGGCGTCAGAACTCCAAACGCCGGCTGTTCCTCTTGCCTTTTGACTCTTGCCTCTTGCCTCCTTCAACCGCAAGTTTCAAATTGAACAGCCCGCAAGTAGAGCCAAAGTTATTCGCGCAGTGAATAACTTATAGAAGGTTAGCTTAAAAATGAATATGTAAAAGCCTGGTTAAGGCCGTCAATTTCCGGAGGAATGTATTTCGATGTTTTTAGGTGCCGGGAAACCGGCGAAGAGTTTGGAGCCGCCGGGAGTTTTTGAATTTTCGATCACAATGTTTTTCCCGCCTGAAAGCGAGATTGCCGGGTATACAGCAGATCCACTCAAAGCTGGGCCATAGAATCTGTTTATCCTGACATCTTCCACTTTGTCGCCCCAAATAGCATTACTGTGAAAATCCATCAGGCTATCTGTTTTCGCGAGTGTAAATCCGTTGACATCAAATCCCTTTACATTGTGCAGGTAAATAGCAGGTATTTCCGATTTGAACATCCCGTATTTAATGTCAAATGCCGGACGAAGATCAAGGTTGCCGCCATAGGATACATTCAATGGACTGGATGTGAACTGCATGCTTATATTTTCCAGCGTGATATTTTCAATTGAATTCGGGCTGTAGCCATAGAACACTATTCCGGCCTCAGTTTTTAACATCATATTAGAGAAGCGGATATTGCGTATGCGACCATTCTTTTTTGTACTATCATTTGCCTGTGATTTGGTGAGAGGAATTTCAGAAATATGTATTGGCTCACCGGCACCCCACCATCCTGTATTGAGCTTTGTTTCCATAATGATATTGCTGAAGAGCATATTTTCTATCGTTTCGCTATTCCGCGTATTGATGCATATGCCCCGGTTGGACTTAATGATCAGATTCTGAAATATACAATTCCGGATATCCTGCGTGCTCCAACCTATACGTATACCTGCAGATTTACTGGTAATGATACAATCAGAAACTACGATATTTTCGGCAACGCCCTTACAATACCCATCCGCGCAGGGAGAAATGGCGATTCCATCGTCGCCGGCTTCTATATCGCAACTTTTGAAAGTCACATTTTTGCTGGTGCTTACATCAAATCCGTCTGCATTAGGTACCAGCAGGCTATTCCTCACTTTTACAGTTGATATAAATACGCCATCACAGCATGCAAAGTGAACACTCCAGTTCGGTGCATTTTTAATGGTGATATTTTCAAAACGGATATCAGTGCAGTTGATTAATGTAATCAAAACGCCCGGTCGCATATTATCACCACCTTTTACCTGAGCCGGCCCGTCGGGAACCTTACTGATATATGCGTTACCCTGCCTGGTTAACAAAGGGTCCAGGCAGCAATAGGGGTGAGCTGAATTAAAATCAATAAATGCGCTGTCATTTCCATTTATCGTACCTGTGCCGGTGATGGAAATATTTTTTGCATTTTGTCCGAGGATTAAAAAAGTATTCCTTCCCTCAGATTTGAATTCTGTTTGCGGATAATCTTTAAGATCTGGACTTCCTTTCAGTTCTGCACCAGCTTCAAGGAAAAGATTCACATTTGACTTGAGTTCGATCATCCCTGTTACAAAAACGCCGGGTGGCACATATACAGTACCGCCACCTGATTTTGTGCACTCATCAATTGCTTCCTGGATATTTTTGGTATTGATTGTGATGCCATCGGCTTTTGCTCCGGCATCAACGATGTTGAAAATTTTCTTGTCTTTTGATTTGCAGGCAGGGACAGAAAGTATGATTATGAATAAGAAAAAGAGGGTTCTGGCGAAATTGTTTAGCATCCGAATGAGTATTTTTAAAGTAATGTACCGCAGTTTATACAATTCCTGAAAAGTTTTCCTGCTATTTGTTCAATGCCAACTATGCGATAAATTTTTTCCAGGTCATTGGATGATGATCCTGGCATTTGCTGAAGAGGTGAATTCAAAAATAAAAAAGAGGAAAAACAATTCTGTATAGCTTAAAAGTTTCCATCCTTAAATGGCTGTAGATAGCTCGGAAAATCCGAACTGCTGATGTGGAGAACGGAGAGATTTTTTCCTTTGCAAGTTTTCCATTCTTGCTTAGTTCTGAAATACTACCTCACACCTGTAGCCTTCAGCAAAATACTTCAAAGGAGCTTCTGTAATAAGATTAATTGACTCTTTGAAAGTGTTATTGAAAATTTCAACTCGTTCACGCACAAGTTTGATGCCCATTCCACTGCTATGCATTTTGTTTATCCGTCCAGAGAATATGGTATTCTCAATTCCTATTGAAATTATTTTACCCACTTGTTCTACATCAACATATATGATACCTATGCCATCTGATTTCCTGGGGCTTCTGCAATATTTTACTGCATTTTCAATCAAAGGCTGAAGTATCATTGGTGGCACAAGAATTCGCCTGATTTCCTCAGTTAAATCATGAGTCAAATGATATTCGAACGGGTCATCGAGTTCAAGACGTGCCGCCTCAAGTTTAAGATAACTGGCTACAAATTTCAATTCATATTGCAATTGAATTTTCTGTTTACTGATATTTTCCAGATAATATCTATGCAAATCGGAAAAGTTATTTATTGCCACTATTGCAACTTCATTCTTCCTTTGCAGCACCAAGCTATATATTAAGTTTAGGGAGTTAAAGATAAAATGGGGGTTCAGGTTTTGTCGCAATAATTGTAAACGGCTTTCCATAATTTTCCTTTCATAAGTTCGCCGATCCAGAATATTTTTAAAGAGGATCAATACAAAAGCGATGATCGCTACCGTAACTGAAATGTAAAAAAGAGGATTAGAAGCAAGTGGAAGAGTTATAAAAATGTGTTTTTCTCCCACCGGCACTCCATTAATGAAGTATTTTAAAAGATATTCCCCTTTAGGCATTCCAGATGGGAAGGTGATTTTATCATCAAGATTATAAAACGAATTAGTACGAATACCGCGCCTATAAACCTGAACCTCTTTAAGTGAATGCTTTTGAAGAATGTAATTCTCTATAGCAAACTCTATAAAAAAGGGAACTTGTTGGTATAGTTGCTGATTTGTTGAGATGCATACTTTAACTGTCGCAGGAATAACTAGCATAGCTTGACGAACAGGATCAAGTTTTGTAATGTAATTCCTGTGATTAAAATAAATGGAGTGGCCAAATGCAAGTGGCGACTTGCCCTCTTGGTAGTTTCCTATGTAAGTGTAGGAGGTTGGACATCCAGTTTTATGGTCAAGTGTTAGGAAACCTTTGCTATTTCCTGTATATATTTTCTCCTGAAATGACATTACCCAATCCGGACTGAAGCCCGAAACAATCTCCCTTAAATTTATTTCAAACAAGGGTTGTAGTTTAAAAAAAATCAGATCTATCTTAAATACTTTTATTGTTCCTGAAGTTAAAACCCATAAACTATCATTTTGAATACAGTAATTATCTACGGCAGGAATTGATTTATTAAAAGAGTGAAATGCAGTGTCGAAATAATGAAATCCGGAATAAGCAGACGAAAAAAATAAATTATTATTGAAAGGTGTTGGATCGATTTGATTGGATGGACCCATGCGTTTGGTCGATTTGCCGCTGCGTAAATCTATGATCAACACATTATTAAAGAACATTGAAAAAAGATGGATTTTATTTCCCGATAAATAAATCCTGTTATACATTTCAGTGGCATCCGAGTATTCATACTTTTTAATTATTTTGTTTCTGTCATTAAAAAGAATCAGATTTTTTGATGTCAGCACTGCGGTAGTGTCATTCCAACAGATTACGTCAAATATCGCTTT
>JAATGW010000593.1 GCA_015654495.1 Chitinophagales bacterium | reverse complement strand
ATTTTCCGGGGTGGGTGAGTGTTTCAATTGACTGGTTTTGCAACTTATCAACCCTATAAAGGCGAAGACCAACGGGAAGAAATTAATTTTAGCTATCATATAAATTGTATTGTGTCACCTGTGAGATAATATTTGTTTTAATTCGTGAAGCACGTGATTGCAGCGGCCGGTTTCCAAAGTACTGACATAAAATTGAAAAGCCAGGGTCGCCAGTATTACATGAAGCTCAATTTTGTACGCTCCCTTGTATTACTTTTCAAACAGATTGGTTTTATGTTTTGCCGAAACCGTAAATTGTCTGAAATAAAAAACATTGGATTTGTCAGCCGCTTCTTCATCTTTCCACTTTTGAATTTCTGCAGGCCTGAATTGGCTTTTGTAACATTTTAGTGATTCAAAAAGTGTTGCTACATCTTCATCAGTATAAGGAATGGCTACAGTTAAATATTTTTTATCTATCTCACCGGTGCCCTCAAGTTGATCTACGGGCTCAGTTTCTTTAGTACGGGCTAAATAATATAAAGGATAACGATCTACCCAACCGTTATATAAGATTAATTCAGTTACAATACCGCTTACCACTCTATGTTCGAAATGTCCGGATTCGCCGTCAGGGCCAAATGTTATTAATACATCAGGGTTTAAACTATCAATTTTTTGTTTAAGGACTGTTTTTAATTCTTTTGTTCGTAAAAAATATTCTCTTGGGCCTTTTCTTCCATCAAGCCTGTCAAAGCCTAAAAAAATCGGAGGTTCTATACTTAGTTTATTGCATGAACAGATTGCTTCTGATCTCCTGATTTGTTTCAGGGAATCTCCAACAGGCCAGCCGGCAATTCTGGATGAATCTCCAACGTCAACCACATAAATTACATAGACCTTACTCTGTTTAGAATATTTAGCAAGTACCTGCCCAACAGCTGCTTCGTCATCACTGTGAGCAAAAACTGCCAGAATAATTTTCTTCTTTTCCTGCCCTTCGGAAAAAGGCAATAGAATGAAATTGAAAAACAGTATTAAAAATAGAGTCTTCAGCATATGCCAATATTTAAAAGCTTCTAACAGGTGACATAGAGCTGCCCGCAGACTTATGTAGTACGGGATTTTCAGGTTCTTCTGCTCCCGAAAAAGTTTGCGCGACCGGTACAATTTTAATGATTTAAGTTGAAGTCACAAGGCCGGACCTGCCTGCCGGTCCACAGGTCTCCGTGAGCAGACTGTTTCTGTCGCCGATTAGAATTCTCCGCAATGGTGGACCGACGACTTATTCTTCAGTCCCAATTGCGTGAGCTGATGTTGTGTGCCGCTCTCGTCAAAAATTGTTATTGTCAATATGGGAAAGTGCTGATAGCATTGTCGAAATGCAATTTTTTATAATCGCTTTTAAGCTTTTCGTCAAGATTCATTTTATCGTCTTCGAATTTCACCCGCTCTTTATCGAAGTTCCAGGTCCCAACATAATTTAATGTATTTGGTTGAACAGAAAATTTAAAATTTTCCAGATCCTTTAAGGTGATCTCTCCCGATTTAAGTTTCCCGTCAACTTCACTGGCGACATATAACTTATAAACAGGCTCTGTAAATGTTTTACCTCCGTACCATTTACTTTCTGTCCACCAATAATAAAGAATGGCATATTCTCCAGGCGGGATATGAAAGGAAAATATATTCTCCTTTGCCGATGTAAACGTCGCCTTTACTCTCAACGAAAACATTTCTTTTGTGTCAAGCTTTATAATACGAATCTCCTGAGGAAATCCGCCGCTACTAAAGCCCAGCCGCTGTACAAAAAGTCCGTAGATGATAGCCATTCCTGACTCAACAGAGTCCTTATTCGAAACCTTTTTAAGCTGAATAAATGGCTGTCCTTTTGTAAACAAAGAAGAGAAAACCAACAGGGCGATTAAATATATCTTCATAAGTTATTTTGATATGTCCTGATGGCCGCAGACAACGGTTTGGGTATTGCCGGAGGCTGGGAATTTCAGCACCACTGTTCAATAAAATTTCAATTTAATTATTTTCTTCAATCCCCGCGCTTAGCAATGACTTGTTACCTGCTCTTTTCTTTTTCAATTGCAGGTATAATATATTTCAGCAGCATTTCTAAAGGCAGTTTGCCTCTCCAGTTGCCGTAATTGCTACCTGTAAATACTGCCGTTACATTATATTCCGGAAGCAGCATCATATATTGCCCGCCATTTCCGGAAGCAAACAGAACATCCGTGTTGATGTCCTTGTATTTCAAACGCTCTTTATACCAGAAGAATCCATAACGTGCACTTTCGTATCTGGCATCGGGAATTCGCGAATATCGGGTAAACGAAAAATCAATAACGATCTGGCAATTTGTGGAAATTTTTATCCAGTCTGCACTCACAATCTGCCTGCCTTTCCAATTGCCTTTGTTCCTCACCAGATCAGTGATTTTGAGCATATCTGCAGGCTTCATATAAAACGAACCTGCAGTCATGCCCTGACCTTTTGGCGAGATAGTCCATTGATAATCGTTAATTCCCAAAGGTTGAAAAAGATTTTTTTTGGCAAATTCCATAACGGTCATTCCACTTGCCCTTGCTATGATCTCTCCCACAAGCATGGGTTCGTTTGAATTATATGACCAGTTTAGTCCTGGCTCCCTGATTAAATTGACCCCCAGACAATAGGCTACCCAATCGTCGGTTTTAAACATTTCGTCTTCGCATTCGGGACCTATATCATAAAACTCTTCGCAGTTTAATCCCGAACGCATTTCTAATAAATTCCGAACCCTGATCCTGCGCTTAGCTTCATTTTTAAGTTCAGGGAAAAAACGCCCCAGGCTGTCATTGAGTGCTATGAGTTTCTTGTCGATCGCGATTCCTGCCAAAAGACTTGTCATGGATTTGAAAGACGAGCGAACATCGTGTAGACTGTCTTTTTTAAAGCCGTTAAAATATTCTTCCAGGATGATCTTGTCATTGTGCTCAACTACAATAGCATCAATTTTAGGATAGGTTTTATCAGTAACTTTTTCTTTTAACTCTTCAATAAATGATCTATTAACCTGCTGTGCCTGGCAGTTTATAAATAATAACAACACTATGGCAAAAAGTATGGACTTCATCGATTGCAGATAACGGTTCAGCATTGGCGATGTGACGGTATTCATTGCTTGTTCAGCCCGGAGCCGGGATGGGTAAAAATACAATAGTTCATTGTTTATTCCAGCGCGCAGCACTATTCGTCAGTCGAAACCACTATCTGCCGAAGCAGCAGCATAGACAGCGAAATTAACCAGCGATCTGCGGCTGATTATTATTCCGCCACCCCGCCCTATTGCCAATGCAATGTTGGCAACTTCTCTCGTCGGGTGAGATTGCCGGATGATGAGTTTTTGTTTTCGTAATAAATCAGGATTCTATTTATTTGCTTTGAATGTCATAATAAGTCCGCCGGTTGAAAGTTGCTGTGAGGACGCAAGTGTCAATGGCCTCGCAGCTATTCCCTTTTGAAATAATGGTCTTCCACTGCCGGCAATAATAGGTGCAACTCCAATCCGGTATTCGTCAAACAGATTGTCGTTAATTTCATTCATGAGGTCAGCAATTTCACCTTTTTCTGTTTTCCAATAAGCAGCCATTCCTTCATAGGTGACGCGACCAAACACAAGACAGTCCGCAGCTTTTAACTGGTCAATGCTTATTTTTTCAAGTTCCGGTCCCCAAACTAATTCGTGAAAGGATAAGTCCCAGTTTTTGTCGCCTTCAAAATAGCCGTCAAGTGTAATGAAGTTCCACATTATTAATTTTCTCATAGTCTTTTACTTTTGCTAATGATTAATCATGTTTATAGTCTTTACTAAAAGATGTTCATTGGCGTTTATAGTTGCTGTCAAGGCCGGGACATTTGCGCTGTTATGGTGCTCCGTGTTCCATCAGTCCTGATATCTACCGGGTAAATATATTACTGATATTATATTCCAAAGCCGATGTCAGCAGCAAAAAATCGGAGTCATTACTCGATGGCAGAAAACCACGTGTTAAGTGTTAGTCCTAATTTGTTCACAAATAAACCGGAGGCAAATTGATAATGTTTTTTCTTGCGATTATCCCTTTTGTCGTAACATTCCCCAATTATGCAGTCCCCCTTTTTGAAATTCTTTGTCGGAAACAACTTTAAATCCAAAACTCTGATAAAAAGAAACATTGTTTTTATTCTGCGTTTCTAAGGCTTTGGCCATTAGTTTTTTGCCAATGCCTTTTCCCTGTCGCTCTAGCAAAACGCCCATTGTCATTATATAGTAGTGATCAAAAGGTGCTGCTGCTTTATGCTCTTTTTCGGCAAAGTCCAGAAATGCCATTAACCTTGAGAATGAAGCCAGGCCAATCCTGAAAGGCGCAGCCAATATACCAGCCTTGTAAATTTTACCAAAAGTTATTTTTATCTGGTCAGGGGGTAAAACCATCAGCACCCCGTCTTTTCAGTAGTTGAATAACATTCTCCATATAATGCTGCATAACGAAAAGTGACTCTAAAAAACCAGTTAAGTTTTTCCTGATCGTTTATCTTATCGCCATATACAAAATTAAGCATTGGGTCTGCATAGAACGCCCTGTCAAGAACTTTAGAAGCCCAGTCTGCGTCCTTTTGTGTTAATTCATTCATTCCCTTTTATTTATTTTTTGTAAGAATGAAGTCCAATTGTGCTGATGCATGACGAATAACGCCTCACGGATTTAAGTAGTGCTGGAATTCATATTCCGTCTGCCAACTGTCTTCACCGGGCTTCGGTGGATAAAATGCGGCCGCAGCAATTTTACTGATTTTATATTGAAGTCACAAGGGCCGCGACCAGCCTGCGGGTCCACAGGACTCAGTGAGCAGGCAAGTTCTGTCGCCTGCCAGATTACACCGAGGCAGCGGACTGAGGATTTATTCTGTCGTCCGTATGGCTTGAGTCCGATGATGTAGCAAAGGTTTTATTTTTTTTGCAGTTCCCCATTGTCCAGTACAGACCAATTTTCTATCGATAAAATTTTATCATTTTCCCCACCACCTTCGACTCCGACAACTTTATGGTTGAACAACTTTAATTTTCTATCGTTAGTCAGTTTATACTCTGTATAATAATACGGATGCTCTAAACTCAAATCGCTATCGGCTTGATCACTGATGTGAATTTTAGAAACAAAATCTCTTTTATACCTTACAGTTAAAAGGAATTCGTCATAGCTTGTACCAGTAGAGTGACTCAATATAATAACCGAGACAGAGTCATTGATTTTCCAATCACGAATTATTGACAAATGAGACATTGAATCCAATGGGAGGGCAAACAGATCAAGCCTTTTCAATTTTTGTACCCAGTAATCGTTTAAGTCTATCTCATTTTTGAGTAAATAAATCAAATAATCGGTTGAAGCAGTATCGGAAACAGCATCTGTTTTTTTATTTTCTGACTTCTTTGAGATTACAATTTCATTTGGGTTTGAATCTTTCGTTGGTAAATAATCATCGGTTTTTGTTGTTTGCTGGTTATTGCAGGAAAACAATAATGTCGATATAGTAATTAGTCGTTTGAGGTTCATTAAAATGTTTGCTAACGTATAAATATAAGGACCTGGATTTGAAACTGCAAGTCATTAACTCGACGACTATAAAGGAAACCCGCCAACACTTTTTGAATAGAATTCAGAGGTTGGGATAAGTAATTCTTTTTCTTAGGATCCTCGTTTTTCTGTGAGGAATGCCTACTCATTCGCTTCCTTTACCCTGAATAAGGATCGAATTGTTTTCGTGTAAGTCTGCTCCGGATTGGCTAATATATCAATCAAAAAAATACTACTCTGACTTACATTTTTATACATTTACAGAGAACAATAATTTATTAAATATATTTTATGAGGATAATAGTGCCGGGAAAAAAAATTAAAAATTTAGGTAAGATTACTACAATAGGAGCTTTCCAGGCTGCAGCGACGATTGTTCTTAGCCAGGCTGAAGCGCAAACGGTTAAAAAACCAAATATCCTTGTGATTTTCGGTGATGATATCGGGCAATCTAATATTAGTGCATACACCCATGGTTTAATGGGGTATCAGACTCCCAATATCGACCGTATAGCTAAAGAGGGAATCATGTTTACCGATTATTATGCGGAAAACAGCTGTACTGCGGGACGCTCTACTTTTATAACGGGGCAGAGCTGTTACCGTACGGGACTCTCGAAAGTTGGTATGCCGGGTGCACCCATCGGTCTACAGGCACGTGATATTACCATTGCACAGGCACTCAAACCTCTGGGGTACGCCACAGGACAATTTGGAAAGAACCACCTGGGGGATTTAAACAAATACCTGCCAACAGTACATGGATTTGATGAATTCTTTGGGAACCTGTACCACCTGAATGCAGAAGAAGAACCTGAAGATCCAAGTTATCCTTATCAGGACACAGCATTCGTAAAATCATATATGGTAAGGGGTGTATTGAAATGTAAAGCGACGAATACAGATGACCCAACAGTAGATCCGCGCTTTGGAAGAGTTGGCAAACAAAAAATTGAAGATTCAGGGCCGCTGACAAAAAAGCGGATGGAAACAATCGACGATGAGACCTTTGCAGCGGCGATCGATTTTATCAAAAGGCAAAATGCAGAAGGCAAACCGTTCTTTTGCTGGATGAACGCAACGCGTATGCATGCCTTTACACATGTTCGTGAATCACTGCGTGGAAAAAGTGGTATGGCCGATAATGAGTATGCCGATGGAATGCTGGAGCATGATGGCGATATCGGACTTATATTGAAAGCACTGGACGATCTGGGAATTACAGAGAACACAGTTGTTATCTATACTACCGACAACGGACCCAACATGTTCAGCTGGCCGGATGCAGCAATGTCACCATTCAGAAGTGAAAAAGACGCGAACTGGGAAGGCGCTTTTCGTGTGCCTGCTCTTATCCGTTGGCCAGGCCATATTCCTGCCGGAAAAATTTCAAATGAAATCCTATCCGGGCTGGATTGGTTCCCAACTATATTGGCTGCTGCAGGAGAACCTAAAATAAAAGAGAAACTATTAACCAGCTATCCATCACAAGGCACCAATTTCAAAGTGCATCTGGACGGTTTCAACCAGTTACCATATCTTACCGGACAACAACCTAAATCGGCAAGAACGGAATTTTATTATTTTAATGATGATGCAGATCTTGTGTCAATGAGAATGAATGACTGGAAAATCGTTTTTCAGGAACAAAGGGCTCCGGGCGGTTTTAAGATTTGGTCAAATCCGTTCACTCCACTCCGTGTTCCTAAACTGTTCAATCTGCGTCAGGATCCTTACGAGAGAGCCGACATTACTTCTTTTGTTTACGAAAAATGGTGGGGCACGAAAATGTTCATTGTGGCTCAGGGCGTTCAGAAAGGAGCTGTATTTTTGGAATCATTCATTACTTATCCCCCAAGTCAGGATCCTGCGAGTTTCTCCATTGATGCAATAAGTGAGAGAGTAAAAGAACAAATCAAGATGATTCGTACACAACAAAATGCAATAAAGAAATAATTGTCCCTGACCAGGGATCTAATCAGATAGCTCCATCGAGCGAACAAAAATCCCGGCTTTACAGCCGGGATTTTTTTTTATGAATAAGGTTGCTGATAATACTCCCCGGAATCTCTTCCATATGACTGAAAGGAACGATTTAACGTATTGGGAAGATATAAATGACTATACTGCGGAGTCAGAAAATTCTATTAAAATTTACCTATGAACACGTTTACTTTAAAAACAGCCGAGCCGAATGGGAGAAAAGAGCAGTTACACGCAAAGCTTCTGGATTTGGGAGAGAAAGAATTTTCAAAATTTTTTCTCGCAAGACCCTGCCCCAACAGAGGAGGCCGATCCGATGAAATTTTCAACCATATTTTAATCTCACCAGATGAAGAAAAAAATACAATTGTAATCAAATTTATTGGTACGGAACTGCCACAGGAAATTAAGGATAGGATTGTAAGTGTTTTTGATGATGTGTTTCCTCAAAGTTGATTTTAGTAGCCAATAGAAACCTCTACGATAATTGAATTGAAATAATCCTGGTGTTAAGGACCAGAACTCCGGATGTTCATACATTTCCTATCTTTCCGTTGCCATTTACAAGCACAGATTTGTATGCGTTGTTTTACATCCCTCTTATTATTGATAACGATTATCTCCGGTTGTTCAAAACCAAAGACCGAAAAGACCAATTTCGCAGAGATTACGGTAGATGGCAAAAAATTTGTCTTCAATAAACTGGAAGCGATCTTTGACACTTCATCCCAGTATATCGCCTGTAATTTTCAGTTCGACGACACTGCATCAAATTCAAATATGATCTGGGAAATATTGACGGGGACAAAACGCATCATCGGCACTTACATCTATCCCGGTGAGTTATTTCCTGGCCGATCTGTGGTTTTGCTGCACCTGCAAACCTATATCAACCGGATTCCCGGAACTTACTCGCCGAAGAATAATTCCTTTACCGTAATCATTGACCGATCTGAAAACGGGCGGATACATGGAACATTGTCCGGTACAATGATCTGTTACACCTGTATCCCCTACGGCGCTGAAGTACCCATTACCAACGGCGAATTTGAAATGCCTTATGGCTATCGATAGTATTCAGGTAAAAATAGTTGAGCTCTGTTATGCGCGAGCATTCTCAAACATTTTCGCGAAACTGTTTTTAGTAAACCCTGAAGCATCATACTTGTGATAACGTAACAAACGAATAGTACCAGGTCTGCAACTTTATTGCCTTTTTTATTGTTACCTTTTTCTTCAAGTGTAGGGTATTACTCTACTTCACAGTAACAAGCACTTTTTTGATCTTTCCATTGAACTCATTATCTCCCTGTATATAATCGCGAGTTACAGTACTGTACAGATCCATACCTACGTCGGACGTCTCGACACCGAAGATGAAGGGAATGGTTTTTTCAATTCGTGCGGAGCCAACTTTTTTACCGTTGATGGAAATAGTTCCTATGCCTCCTTTTCCAAAGCCGCCACCGTCATATGCAAAATCATAGGTTATTGTGACAGGTCCGGCAGGCAAGGTTTCACTGGCAGTAATAGTTGTAACGTGGCCGAGGTAGTTATACGCATACGTGGGTTTGCCATCTTTGAGGAAAAGACTCCAGCCAGAGTGAGAGCCGCCTTGCGCAACGATGACACCTGAAGTGGCGCCCGCTTCTAACTCCGCGACGATCGACGAGCTATGATTCTTTAAGTCGATAAAAGCGTTCTCCTTCATACCAATCATTCCCGGATAGAGTGCAAGCGATGTTCGCCCTCCCATATAATCAGGACGTCCTGCAAGAGTCGCATTGAATCGCTCCTGGGCGCGATCATCAAGCGGCAGCACATTGTATTTGACTGCCTCCGCCATGAATGCTTCCTGCAACTCCTTTAGCTTTTCAGGAAACTTAGAGGAGAGATCATTGGAACAACTAAAATCTTCCATCGTGTTGTACAGTTCCCATTTATCATTTGCATAACTATTGCGAGGCTGTGGCTCCCATGATAGCTTATGCAAGGTTGCTGCGTACCAGCCGTCTTTATATATTCCACGGTTGCCATAGATCTCGTAGTACTGAGTCGTGTGTGCGGATTTGGCTTGCGGGTTATTGAACTCACCGAGCATGCTAAACCCTTCAATAGGTTTTTGTGCCACGCCGTTTACCATTTTAGGCTGCGGCAGACCGGCAGCCTCCAGCACTGTAGGAGCTATGTCAATCACTGAATGATACTGGTTACGGATCTCTCCTTTTCCTTTGATCATCTTCGGCCAGGAAATGATTGCACCATTTGTAATGCCCCCGTATTGCGTGTGAAGTTGCGAATAGGCAAATGGGGTATTGTCGCCAAATGACCAGCCAGCCGGCGGTGTCATTGCGGAATGTGAATCACCAACTTCGTCGAGTGTCTCAAGCTGGTATTGCAGGGTCTCAGGAGACTGGTTGAAAGTGCTCATGGTATTAAAAACGCCGAGTCGTCCCCCGTTTGGGCTCGCCCCATTATCGCCGGTGATATAGATGATCAGCGTATTATCCAGGGCACCAATGTCCTCAATTGCCTGCACTACACGGCCAACCTCGTAATCTGTCAACTCGGCAAAAGCCGCAAAAAGTTCCTGATATCGCGTTACTACTTTTTTCTCGTCAGCAGTCAGCTTATCCCAGTCGGGAGCGATGGCCGCTTTTGCTGTGAGTTTAGTATTCTGCGGAACGATGCCAAGCTTTTTCTGACGTGCAAGGATCTCTTCACGGTATTTATCCCAACCCATATCGACCTTGCCTTTGTATTTATCACGCCAGGCTTTGGGCAGTTGAACAGGATCGTGCATACCCTGGGTGGGGTAATAAATGAAGAACGGTTTGTCGGGATTGAGAGACTTTTGTGCCTTGATCCATTGGATCGCGCGATCAGCCAGGTCAGTCTGATAGTAATAATTTGGATCCTTTGACGGAGGCGCTAAAGTGGTATTGTCGTGGGCCACCGGATGGAACTGGTCTGATTCGCCGATCACGTTTCCATAAAATTTTTCGAATCCAAGTCCCGTTGGCCACTGGTCGAACGGCCCGGTGAGACCGCTTTCCCACGGAACGTATTCGTGCGACTTGCCGAACATCGCTGTGCTGTAACCATTAAAACGCAATATCTTAGCCAACGGAGCCACGCCATTCGGCAGCACTGATGTTTGGCCCGGAAAACCCGTTGACATTTCCGAGATCGTGCCCATATTCGCACTATGCGGATTGCGGCCTGTGAGCAGCGCCACACGCGTTGCCGAGCAAATTGGCTCAGTATGAAAATTATTATAGATCAACCCATTTTTGGCAAGCCGGTCAATAGTCGGCAGATTCATGATGCCGCCGAAAGTAGACGACCCGGCATAACCGAAATTATCAAGCAGGATCACTACTATATTCGGTGCACCCTTAGGCGCTTTTACCTCAAATACCGGCGGAGCTTTTACTTTACGGGCATCGAGTTCAGTAATAGCCGGATACACCGGTTCAGCGACTGGCAGTATTGTTCGATCAAGTACATCTGCAGTTTGTCCCGTTGAATTAAGGGACACAGCGAATACTGCAGATAAAAGCAATAAGAATTTTAAATAGTTTTTAATCGATTTCATACTTCCCACTTTTTAATCAGCTTTATGTGCGTTTTTAATCACCCTCATAATAAGATGCTTGCATCAGATTATCTATTTGCCAAACGAAGTTAAACTAACTGATTTTGCATTGGGATATTTTGGAAGGGTTTATTATACCGCTAATAATTTTAATGAATAGATAATGCAGACCCTCAAGCATGTATACCTGCTTGTGACTATTTTTTACCGCCTTTTTTGTTCTGGTTACAACTGCTGTAGAAAGTAATTCCATCACTTTTATTGAGCTTCAATTTAAAGAAGCAAAAATGAGGTACAATTTTTTGATCTTCATTTTTCGAACAGCTGACCATAAAAATAGTAATATACAAATGAGTTATAAATTTATTTCTTAAGAAGCTTATGAGCACTTTAAGGAAAAGAATTGCTTTGAGTATTCATGAGCATGTATTGCGCCAGGTTAATGTTGTGCGCAATTTCAGTCACCAAGTTGTTTCGCATATTCTTTGTCAGAATCTGTGGGACTATTTTTTAACGCCAAAATAATCACTTCTTTTAAATCTCCCACATTAGCATACTGTTCTAGTAAAGGACGCAATTTTCCCATATTTTGCTGCGACATAGAAGATATAACCCAACCCTTTGATTGAAGATCCCATGAAGAAAGGAATTCTTTTAATTTCACTTGCAACTTTTTATTTTCTTCGTAGCTAGAAAGACACTGAATTGCCAAAATTTGTTCCCGCCGATTTTCAGAGTCTACAAACTTCCATGCTGTTTTCTTAACATTTGGTGGATCATATTTCAGATAAATACCAAGTAAAATTCTTAACGGGAGATCTTTGTTATCACTGGAAAAAAGTTTAAACAATGGGGTTGAAGATTCAGGTGCTTTAACTGACATTAACGCAGTTGCATTCCAAGTTTTGCAAAGTGAACTCTCTTCAATATTTAACCGAGAAATAAGTACCGGATTGTAAGAGTCATCCGCAGCAGATCCAATGAGTCTATAGGCTAACGTCCTCTTTCCATTGTCTTCTGCTTTAAGTAACACCAGTATAGAATTTTTGTAATCTATACAGTTTCTTAAATTGTTCAAACTTTCTTTTACTTCGCACTCGTTAATAATATTATTTATTCTTAAAAAATCCTGTTCCGATAAAGTTTGATTTTTTACTGCAGCTGTTATCTCATTTTTAAGTTGGTCTGGAATATTACATTCTTTTTCATTCCAACCTGAACAGGACGCAAGTAAAAAATAAACTAAAAAAATTCTGAGCTTCATGGTTTCGAAATTACGCACAACGTGGACGGCTTCACGCAGTACGGATACTTCATGTTCCGTCTGCTTGGCGACCATCTGACAAAGTACTAACTTAAAATTGAAAAGGTAAGTCCGGGTTCTGTCGTCCGTATGGCGTGAGCTGATGTTGTTAGCTACCGTTTTTCTTTCCCAGAAGAAGCCTGGTTGAAAAATAGTCAAACATTATTCCTAAAAATAAGAAGCTTAAACTACTAATCGGAAATGTGACTATTGACCCAAGAATGACTTCATCATCATTTGAAAAACCATCCATTAATCCCCAATATGCAAAGAAAATCAAGGGATGAATTACAACGAATACACTCGCCATTATCCCGAATATCTGAGGAATTTCAAGTTGTCTGCCTTCTTCCGCAAAACGTTTAATTTTTCTTCTCCAAAAATTTATGACACCTGTTAACGACAAGGTGAGAACAAGTAACGTAAAAATACCTTGCCCTTTTAAGTTTGCATTCGCAAATATTTCAAAAAACCAACTGATTAAAAACCCAACTAAAACAACTGCGAATGGAATACCAAACGTAAATGTTAACAAAAGTGATGCTATTGTACACACCGACCCGACAAAAACACCTCTATGGTTATTCGGAATTTCCATATTTTTTTAACCCTTTGCTGAGACGGGAAAAATGGCAGCTAGTCGAGTCACGCAAAGTAATTTCACCTCTACGTTCTCACAGAACCGTGCGTGACAGTCTCCCGTCACACGGCTCTTCCTGTTTTAAATCACAAATGTATTGATACATTATGGATGAACCAATTGCCAGTGTGGGAATAAAAGGGGTTGTTCCTTATACTTTTGTTGTAACCACTTTATGGCGGCTTTCTTGTAAAGGCCTTTCTCCCATTTAACCCATTTTAATAACCGCTGGTTGAGTTGATACCAAACCCGATGCATGTGCGATGTCCAAAACTTTCCATAATAGTTTAACACACCCTGTATTACCGGTTGCAGTTTTTGCGCTATAACCTCCAATGGTTTGCGCCATTTGTGGATTTCAAAGCTGCTAAACTTTGCCAGTACTCTTGCTTTTGACTTTGTGCTCATGAAGCTTGATACCATCAGCGTGTGACCTTTACTGGTTTTACTCCAGAGTGGACGAAAGGTGAATCCAAGAAAATCAAAACTGCGTGGATATTTCTTTGTCGTCATTCCGCGCAGGTTAACAATCTTCGTCTTTACAGAATGAAGTGTAAGCTTGCAGTCTGTCATACGTTGATGAATCATTTTTAATACAAACAACGCCTGCTTTTCTGTTTTGCAATGCACCACAATGTCATCAGCGTAACGTTCAAAAGGTTTTTCCGGATGATGGAGATCCTTCCATTTGTCAAAAACCACATGCAGGAAAATATTGGCGAGCAATGGACTTATAACGCCTCCCTGCGGAGTGCCGTTCTCTCTGTCCACATACATACCATCCTGCTGAACGATACCCGCCTTCAGCCATCGGGTAATATAAAGCAATACCCATTTGTCACCACAGTAATGTGTAACCGCTTTCAATAAAAGTTCATGGTCTATGTTATCGAAGAATCCCTTGATGTCAAGGTCGATCACCCAGTCGTTAGTCATCACATTTTGTGAAGCCTTTGCTACTGCCTGGTGGCAGCTTTTACCTGGCCGATAACCATAAGAACTAAGATGAAAATACGGTTCCACAATCTTCTCAAGATGTGATTTTACCACCTCCTGTGCAATGCGGTCTACAATTGTAGGTATACCTAGCTTTCTAACCCCTGCTCCTGCATCTTTGTTGATTTCAACTTCCTTTACAGGCTTTGGAAAATAAGTGCCGCTTGACAGCCTGTTCCATAGCTTATACAATTGTGCATCCCGGTCTTTATCCAGGTCTGCCCAACTCATCTCGTCTATGCCGGCACTGCCCTTGTTAGCCCTTACTTTCCTGTATGCCTGCAGCACCATCACTCTGGTAATTGGCTGTGACTTTGTTTCGTAATAATCAATCATTCCTTTTAAGGGGTTGTAGATAATCATCAAAACGCAAAACAGGCTAATCCCTTCGCTCCGCCTGCATTACACATGTTTCAATACTACTACGGATTAGTCCGCCGCCGCTGATTCGTGCAATCCCTGCACGGCTGGTTCCCCTTTATGGTTAACAACACATCAGCGACTTCTCTTGTTCCGTACTCAACCCTGTATTGCATTCCTGACAAATTAACCCAGGATGTCATATAAAAAGTAAAAAGGTATCCTTTACACACTTAACAAGCACGAACGTAACTGCCAGCTTAAGACATCTTTGAT
>JAATGW010000261.1 GCA_015654495.1 Chitinophagales bacterium | reverse complement strand
CAATGGCTTGGCAAAAAATACCAGCCAGCCCATCAGCATCTGCCGGCTCTTGAAATAAAGAAATAAAATTCTCTGTTATGAAACCAGCAACCTTGTCCTCAGCTGAAAGAGCGGACCTCATCATCTCCCTGTATAACCTCTATGGTAACGAAGACTATATAGGTGAGCCCGTTTCGCAATTGGAACATATGTGCCAGTGTGCAATGCTTGCGGAGGAAGAAGGCTATGAAGAGGAAGTTATTCTCGCCGCACTCTTTCATGATCTCGGCCATTTTTGCGAACATATTCAGCCTGTGGAATTGATGGATGGATTTGGCGTAGTAGACCATGAAAAACTCGGTTCCGAATTTCTTTTGTCAAATGGATTTTCTGACACTATTGCCAGCCTGGTACGGAATCATGTTCAGGCGAAAAGGTATCTAACCTACCATTTGCCAGAATATTATGCAAAGTTGTCCGAAGCAAGTAAAGAAACGCTCAGGTTTCAGGGCGGAAGGATGACAGGAGATGAAGCAGCTGCATTTGAAGCTGATCCTTTATTTGAACTCCATATAAAATTGCGTAAATGGGACGAACAGGCTAAACTGGAGCAGCAGCCTCTTCCTCCTCTTGAAAAATACCGGGAAATGATGATAAGGCATCTTGACAGCAGATGATAAAAACTCTCACTATTTGCGCGAAACAGCCGTTGAAAGTTTAAGGTTGAAAGTTGAACGTGAAGCTGGATGACGAAGAAATACGCCATTATCTTTCATCCCGCCTGCTTTCCGGCTCCCCTTACCGGCAAAATAAGGAAGATGTATAGAAAGTGAATTTAACAGTAAACTCAGGTAAAACTAAAACTAAAAAAATGGCATATAAACTCGGCGTTTTTGATATTGCCGGAACAACTGTTGCAGACGACGATGCTGTAGCAATTGCTTTTTGCAGTGCATTTGAAAAGTATGGGCTCAAAATCAGGAATGAAGAAGTGAAACCACTGATGGGTTATAAAAAAACCCTCGCTATCGAGTCGGTTCTGAGAAGTAAAGATCAGCAGCACGATGCGGAAACAGTTGAAGCGATACACGAAGATTTTGTAGAGGCAATGATGTATCACTATGCAAATAATACAGGAGTGAAAGCGATGGAAGGTGCTGAAGATATCTTTATGCAATTGAAACATCATGGCATATTTATCACACTGAATACAGGCTTTCCCAAATCAATTGCTGATACCATCGTAAAGCGGCTGGGCTGGAACCGTACAGGTATGGTGAATGAATATATTGCCAGTGACGAGGTGCCAAGTGGCCGGCCTTTTCCCTATATGATTCATACTTTAATGCAACGTACCGGAATAACCGATTCTTCGTCCGTTTTTAAAATAGGAGATACGGAAGTTGATATAAATGAGGGCCGGAATGCAGGCTGCGGACTTGTGATCGGTGTTACTACCGGCGCTTTCACCCGCCATCAGCTTGCAGAATATCACCCCGACCATATTATTGACAGCCTATACTCATTACCTGAGATACTCGGCTTATAAAACCAATCCGGTTGAAACCTGCATTAAAATTTTCCGTTGCTGCGAGGTCCTGTTATGCTGCAATAATTGCGTTCATGGCCTACTCAGCCGTTTATGCATTCCGGAAACCGTTTACTGTCGGGGATTATGATAATCTTCAGTTTTCCGGAATCACATATCAGACCTTGCTCATTATTGCGCAGGTGCTGGGTTATATGCTCAGCAAGTTTTATGGAATAAAATTTATTTCCGGCCTGAAAAAAATCGGTCGCTGGAAAACCAGTTTTGTTCTTGTTGGTATATCCTGGCTTGCTCTCTTTGTATTTGCCATGGTTCCGCCACCTTTCGGTGTCTTGCTTTTGTTTATTAATGGTTTTGTTCTCGGATTTATGTGGGGTATTATTTTCAGCTATATTGAAGGCCGCACTGCTACTGACTTTATTGGTACAGTGATGGCGATCAGTTTTATTTTTGCCGGCGGATTTACACGTACTGTAGCCCGTTGGGTTAGTATCAGATGGGAGGTGAGCGATTTCTGGCTTCCTTTTGTAACCGGATTGATATTTGTAGTTCCCCTCATAATCCTGATATATCTGCTGGAAAAATTACCGCCACCTGATGCAAAGGACATTCTGGAAAAATCAGAAAGAGTGCCGATGTCAGGTCAGGATCGGAAGGCATTCACTATTTATTTCGGAACTGGTTTAGTTGCCGTGGCTGTCACCTATTTTATCCTGACCATCATGCGTGATATCAGGGATAACTATATGTCCAATATCTGGGATGAGCTTGGTTTTGCCAGCGACTATACGATCTATGCAAGAACGGAAACCATATCAGCTGTGGTGATTTTATTTTTACTGAGTCTGATGGTCTTTATCAGAAAAAATTTTCGTGCATTTATTTTTTCGCATATCATTATCGCTTGCGGCCTTGCCATTGCCGGCCTTTCCTCTCTTTTATTTGTGAAGCAACAAATAAGCGGACTGTGGTGGATGCAGGCTACAGGACTTGGCTTATACCTTTCCTACATACTTTTCAATTGCATATTCTTTGAAAGGATGATTGCCTCTTTCAGAAAGAAAGGAAATATCGGTTTTGTAATTTATTTTGTTGATGCATTCGGCTATCTGGGCAGCGTGTCCATTATGATATCAAAATCATTCTTTCCGGCAAATATTAACTGGACAGTGTTCTATTCAAATGGAGTGATACTGGGATCGGTAATCGGTATTGCCGGAATTGCTTTTTCGGCTTTTTATTTTATCAGAAAATACCAGCGATCTTCAAAAGCTGAAATCGGATTGGCAAATCAATTAACAGTTAATCCTGTATAAATGAAATATAATAAATCGGCAATAGTTGTTGGAGCAGGTATTATCGGGCTCGCCGTTGCAAGAGCGCTTGCGGTCAGGGGCTATTTAGTAACTGTTATCGAGAAAAGCCGTTTTGCTACTGGTGCGAGCATCAGGAATTTTGGAATGATCTGGCCGATAGGTCAGAAAGATGGCCAGGATTATGAATCGGCGCTTTTATCCCGGAGTATCTGGAAAGAACTTTGTACTGA
Organism: Chitinophagales bacterium; assembly: GCA_015654495.1. GTDB lineage: Bacteria > Bacteroidota > Bacteroidia > Chitinophagales > Chitinophagaceae > Pollutibacter. The sequence goes on along the minus strand of JAATGW010000261.1, from coordinate 148 downwards.
AGCAAAAATCTGGCATGATGAAGTCGGATCACTGCATCTCGCTTATGAAAAAGACGAATGGCAGGTTTTAGAGGAGCTGGCAGAAATATACAGGCATCGCGGTTATCAGTTATTAAATAAATCAGAAACATTACAGCACTCAAAAGCT
>JAATGW010000545.1 GCA_015654495.1 Chitinophagales bacterium | reverse complement strand
TCCGCCGAAACGGGGTATGAGGTAAGAAGTGCTGAAAATTTTAAGTTCTGCTAAAATAATCTCCTCCTGAATTTCATTCCAGAGCCGTAGGCTCGGTGATCTTATAGCGGCGCATTTCAATCCGCCGAAAAATAGGGTATGAGTTAAGAAGTGCTGAAATCATAAGTTCCAGCTAAAGCAATTTCCTCCTGGATTTCAATGCAGAGCCGTAGGCTCGGTCATTTTATAGCGGCGCATTTCAATCCGCCGAAATCGGTTATGGGATAAGAAGTGCTGAAAAATTTAAGTTCCTGACAAAATAATCTCTTCCTGAATTTCATTCCAGAGCCGTAGGCTCGATGATCTTGTAGCGGCGGATTTCAATCCGCCGAAACGGGGTAAGAGGTAAGAAGTACCGAAAATCATTAGTTCCTGCATAAAATAATTTCTCCTGAAATTTCAATTAAAGAGCTTTTGGGTTCGACGATCTTATGGTGCCGGATTCCAATCCGGTATAGAGCCAGGAAGTTGAAGATGTCTGTATTTCAATAGCCCCCCAGCTTCAGCTGGGGGAAACAAGAAAAAAATGAAACATTGCAGAGCCGTAGGCTCGGTGATCTTATAGCGGCGCATTTCAATCCGCCGAATTGTATTACAAAGCACGGAGTTGAGGTAAGAGTTTGATTGCACCGGGCATAGAAAAACCATCAAAATTAAAATTCAGAAACCCTGACTTTCTTAAATCATTTCATTTGATTTTTTTGAAGATCCGGTGACATAGTTCTTAGTCAGGTTGCAATCTCAATCGACCTACTATGTTTTTTCGCGAATTCAGGTATTTATATCTTGTTATCCTTATTCTATCAACTATTCCATGGCTGTTCCCCGCCTGCCGCCGGGCAAGCTTTTGCATGATTCAGCAAGAGCAAGAGAATAAGTAAGAGCTAGAGCTCGAGCAAGAGAAAGAGAAAGGGAAAGAGTAACTGCAAACGCTGGCTGTTTCCTCCTGCCTGCTTACTCCTCCCTCCTGCCTGATCAAGAAACCGTAATTGAAAAAATGCATGGACATCAAAACTCCAAACGCCGGCTGTTTCTACTGCCTACTGCCTTCTGCCTTCTGCCTTCTGCCTATTCCCCTATATTTGTTCATGAAAAAAATCGCAGTAATCGGTGCGGGCACAATGGGTAACGGTATAGCCCATGTTTTTGTACAGCATGGATTTGAAGTAAACCTGATTGATATTTCGCGCAGTCAACTGGACAAGGCATTACTGGTGATCGGAAAGAATATGGATCGTCAGATTTCAAAAGGCCTTTTAAGTGATGCCCAAAAGGAAGAATCACTGGCCCGCCTGCAAACGGAAACTGTGATGATTAACGGCATAACAGAAGCCGACCTGATTGTAGAAGCAGCAACCGAAAACACGGATCTGAAAATGCAGATCTTCAAACAACTGGATACACATAGTTCTCCGGACTGTATCCTTGCCACCAATACTTCTTCCATTTCCATTACAAAAATTGCGTCCGTAACCAAACGACCCGGAAAGGTTATAGGCATGCATTTCATGAATCCTGTTCCTGTAATGAAACTGGTGGAAATCATTAATGGATATGCTACTGAAAGGGCAGTTACTGAAAAAATTATTGAATTCACAAAAGCGCTGGATAAGATCCCATGTGTTGTGAATGACTATCCCGGATTTATAGCCAACAGGATCCTGATGCCCATGATCAATGAAGCCATCTACAGTCTTTATGAAGGAGTTGCCGGGATTCAGGAAATTGATACCATTATGAAACTGGGAATGGCGCATCCCATGGGTCCTTTGCAACTTGCCGATTTTATAGGACTTGATGTTTGCCTCGCGATCATGCGGGTTTTGCACGAAGGGCTGGCACAACCCAAGTATGCACCTTGTCCCCTGCTTGCAAATATGGTCATGGCCGGAAAACTTGGAGTAAAATCAGGTGAAGGATTTTATCTCTACAGCGCAGGAAGTAAAGACGCTACCCCTTCCGTTTTTCTGTCAAAATAACTTTTGCGCTATTCAAACCAGGAGGCAAATTTTTTTAAGTCAGGAGGAATATAACAGGAATTCTTCTTTTCGCATTCAGATCAGACCAGGTACCAACACTTCTTCTGATTTATAGCTGGTCTTCTATCTAAGAATGAAATTTTCGTTTTTCATTCTATTAGCTGCAGTTATCTGGTCTTTTTTATTTGCGGATATGGAATGCGGTATTTGCGGACAGCGGTTGTACCGAAACCGTACATTCTGACCGGGTCCTTTATTTCTAAACTCCTGAATATCAATCTGTCTAAGGGATGGTATATTATTCGAGCGCTTTTGGAGCGGTTACTGATCCTGTGTCCGGCAGGTAATTATCACATCGGCTGAATTAATTTCCCAAAGCAATGAAACATAACAAAATTAATCGGTACTATACTATATGAAAGCTGCTGTTGGTTTAGCCGGGAATTTTAAATTCGATTAAGTCTTCCAGAATGATTCCTGCCAACCAGCAATAAATCCTGCAAATCCGGCCCTTGAAATATTAGTTCCATAGTGCTGATTAAATTATTCCCATGATATCTAATTATTTCAAGCTGGCATTGCGCAATCTCCGGAAAAGAAGAGGCTATTCTATCCTGAATATTCTTGGATTAGCCATTGGCGTTACCTGCTGTCTGCTGATATTTCAGTATGTCGCCTTTGAAAAAAGCTATGATTCTTTTTCAGAAAATGCAGGCCGGATCGTCCGTTTAAGGCTTGATTCTTACCGGCAGGGAAAGCTTGCATGGAAATCTGCAACATCCTATCCCGCTTTCGGGCCTACAATGAAGAAAGATTTTCCCGAAGTCGAAAATTTCTGCCGGCTTATCGATGCCAATCTCTTACTCTCAAACGAGGAAAAAAATGTAAAATTCAATGAAGAAAAAGGATACTATGCTGACAGTTCTGTTTTGTCCATGTTCAAAATAGAACTCATAAAAGGTGATCCGGCGACTGCGCTTACTGGTCCGGATAAACTTTTGCTTTCAGAAACTATGGCCAGAAAATATTTTGGCAGCGAAGAACCTGTTGGAAAACGTTTGGTGAACCGCGACGGCAACTACACTCCCACTTTTGAAGTAACAGGTGTGTTTAAAGATTTCCCAAAAAATTCGCATCTCATCATCAACCATCTGGCTTCCTATGCGAGCCTGGGTAAACAGCTCAGGTTTTATGGCGACACTTCAAATGTCACAGAAACGGCATGGGGCTGGTATGATTTCTATACCTATCTGCAACTAAAATCAGGTACAGACCTGAAAAAATTTGAATCAAAATTCCCGGCTTTCTGCGAAAAATACATTGATAGTGAGGAATGGGCAAAAACAAATAATATTAAGACGGTTATTTCCGCATTACCTCTTACAGATATTCATCTCTACTCCAACTACAACCAGGAAGCTGAAGTAAATGGCAATGGTCAGTCCGTATCTTTTCTTTTTCTGATCGCATTTTTCATAATCAGTATTGCCTGGATCAACTATATCAACCTGGCCACAGCCCGTTCATTAGAACGCGCCAGGGAAGTGGGCGTGAGAAAAGTAATGGGCGCTGCCAGAAAAAACCTGATCATACAATTCCTGATTGAAAGCATCATTCTGAATTTTGCGGCTCTATCAATAGCCATCTTTGCAGCATTTTTGTTAACACCCTGGTTCAATCAGCTGACAGGCAATGAGCAATTGAACACATTCTCACTACCTTCAAAAT
>JAATGW010000709.1 GCA_015654495.1 Chitinophagales bacterium | reverse complement strand
TTCAGTTTCATTGTCAGTTCAGTTTAGGCTTTATAATTTGAAACTCAGGTTAACTCCAAAACTGCGGGAAGTTGGCAAACTCATATACTCGATCCCTGGCAATGCAGTTCCTCCGCTATAGCTCATATTCTCCGGATCAACATGTGGTACATTGCTTGACACAAAAAGATTGCGGCCAACAAGTGTGATGGTTGCTCCGCGGATTGGCACTTTGCCGAAGATTTTATCAGGCAAAGTATACCCGATCTGTAATTCCCGGAGTTTAATAAACGATGCGTCATACATTACGCCTTCAGCAATACTACGGCCACCAGTATACGCAGTATGCCACTCTCTTGCTGAAACCTTTGTTGTATTAGGCGAAAAACTACCATCAGCATTCAACACAACACCCTGGCCAATCACACCGTTGCCGTTCTTACTGAGATCGTATCCGTCTGCACGGCCTTCGAGTGTTTCTGTGATGATGCCACCTTCACGGCCAACGGTCTGAGTGAGCGAATACAATTCGCCACCCTGGCGGATATCAAACAGAAAACTAAGGCGCACACCTTTATAATTGAAACTATTTCCGATACCCATCAGCCAGTCAGGATTGTAATTTCCCAGTTTGATCACATTGGTTGTTGAGATCGGGCGGCCGTTTGCGGCAAATACCATCTGGCCTGTATAGGTTCCTTTAGAATCATAATAAGGTTTGGTAGGGTCTGTGCTCTGTACACGGGCAAAACCGATTCCATAAAGTGCACCCATGCGCTCACCTACACGCGCTTCCACAGATACACCCCGGCTCGCCATTACGTAGTTGGTAAGGCCATCACTCAATTCAACTACTTCACTTCTGTTTGCAGAGAAGTTGATGTAAGCATCCCATGTGAAATTTTCTTTTCGTACAGGCGAGATTGTGACTATCGCTTCAATACCTTCATTCTTAATCAAACCGGCATTGATCTTCCTTGTGCTATACCCGCTTGTACCTGACAATGGGATATTCAGGATCTGATTTTTTGTACGGCTCTGGTAATAGGTAAGGTCCAGACCGATCCTGTTTTTGAAGAAACGGATATCTGTACCAAACTCATAAGCAGAACTGATTTCCGGCTTAAGGTTCAGATTAGCCAGGCTGCTTGTTTCACTATAGATCTGATACGCTCCAAAAGGATCACTGCGGTTATAAGTTTGCGTGAATGCGAAAGGATCTGTATCATTTCCTACCTGGGCAAAGCTTGCGCGGAGTTTAAAGAAGCTGATTACCTTAGGCAGCTCGATCATATCACTTAGTATAACACTTACCGCTGCAGAAGAATAGAAATAGGAATTGTCTTCCGTACCAAATGGTTTCAGATTTTCCGGTAAAGTAAGTGCGCTGCTCCAGTCGTTACGACCAGTAAGGTCGAGGAATATTTTATTCTTCCAGGAAATACCGGCAGAACCATAAAGGCTGTTAATCCTTTTCCCAACATTACTTTGTTCGGCAACAAGTGCAATGCGCGAGTTGTTCATGTTGTATATATCAGGAATATTCAACTGACCCGCTACTTCTTCATTAAATCTTGAAGTCTGGCGCATCTGGTTGCCGCCCAATGTTCCGTAGAAGTTGAAGTTTTTATTGATATCCTTGTTAATTGTAAAAAGGAAATCGCTGTTTCTCTCTTCATTTATGATATTGACTTCGCGATATTCACCAAAAGGAAAACGCTGTGTACTGAAAGCACGTTTGTACTCACGGCGTTCACTGCTCCAGTCAGTTGCTGTGCGGAGCTGAAGGCTAAGCCAGCTGGCGAAATCATATTTAAGAATTACATTTCCGATAATCCTGTTATAGTACTGACCGTTGGTGTTTTCATTTACAGTCAGGTAGGGGTTATCGTGATAGTTATAGTTCCAGCTATATTGTTTCTGATCTTCCAGCCCCTTCTGCCATAAGCGTTGCATATCGCTCACTTTAACAGAAGATGGTAACCAGCAGTTGAAGAGGTACATGATACTTTCCGTACCATAACTGATAGATGGCCTGTTATCGCTCTCGCCATTGATATAGCTTACAAATGCGCGTGCGGAAAGTTTGGATGTAAGATTATAACCGCCACTAAGCGAAACTGTGTTTCGTTGGAGATCAGTATTGGGAACCATACCCGTCTGATTCAGGTTCGTGTAACTAAGCCTGAAATCACCGTCTTTATTACCACCAACCAGCGCAACATTATTTGTGAATGTATTACCGGTTTGTAAAAAGTTTTTAAGATTGTCTTTGTCTGCTACCCACAACGTTGGTGTAATTACACTTCCGGCAGGAGCATTCAGATCACCACCTGTAAAATCAATTGGCTGTCCGTTCAGCGTACGAGGTGAATTGTATTGCGGAAAGAGCTGACCTTTGTAAGCCGGTCCCCAGCCTTCATCAGTACCATCGGCCAGTCCGCCGCCGCCGCCATTCACAAATGCAAAATCGCCACCGCTACCATTACCCTGACCGTATACAGTCTGGTATTTTGGAAGTACCAATGGTTTTTCCAAAGTGAAATTGCTGTTTACTTCAACACCGATGCCACCGGTTTTTTTACCTGATTTTGTTTTAATCAGTATCACTCCATTAGCAGCACGTGAGCCGTAGAGTGCTGATGCAGCAGGCCCTTTGAGCACGCTCATACTTTCAATATCATCCGGATTGATGAAACTGGCCCCGTTGCCAAAATCCACTTCCAGGTTATTTCTACCGGATCCGCCGGTTATTGCATTGCTCACCGGTACCCCGTCGATCACATACAGGGGTTGGTTTTTATTCAGATCAACTGAACGTTCGCCGCGGATCGATACCCTTGAAGAACCGCCAACTCCTGAAGGACTACTGACAACAGTAACACCTGCTATTTTTCCAGCCAGCTGGTTTACAACATTGGTTTCGCGGGCCACAGTCAGGCTTTCGCCTTTTACTTCCTGTATGGCATAACCGAGTTTCTTTTTCTCTTTTCTGATACCGAGAGCTGTAACTACAACTTCTCCGAGCTCAGTGGCTGTTGCTGTAAGTATTACAGTTCCCGCATCACTGGCCTTAACTTCCAGGCTGCCAAAGCCAATGTTGCTGATGATGAAAATGTCGTTGTCGTTCGCATCGATTGCAAACTCACCTTCATTGTTGGTAAATACTTTTTTGTTGGACCCTTTAATGGAAATGGTTGCTCCCGAAAGGGGGGTCTTGTTTTCACCTGAAAACACCTTTCCTCTGATATTCCGTTGTGCGACCGCAAATAGCGATGTAATAAGCAGGAAAAATAATAAGCAGTATTTCCTGTGCCGGGATAGAAAATGAGATAACATAAGCGCCAGTTAATTTGGTTACCAGAATTGTTTGCCCGGCGAAACTCAGATTGAAATGTGAACGCAATCTGTTTGTATTGTAAATGAATTGATAAGTTAATGTGAAGACAGTATGAAAAAAATGGCATCTTCCCTGCATATGCACGGAATTGCCATTTAAATGTTGATAACTATAAGGATCAGACTATAATCTTACAATCCTTCCTGTACCACTGATATCAGATTCGATAATGGGATTGCCTTTGTAAAAAAAAGTTCCGCTTCCGCTGATCTTTGTTTTTATAAAATTGTTTACAAACATGCGCAGCGTACCCGAACCGCTGATCCTGGAATCAACCGAATCGACTGTGAGATTTTCCCAGTCTGCAAGCCCGCTGCCCCGGATATCGACATCAGCGTTTAATGCCACGCCGTTATCAACAACAATTGTTCCGGAGCCCGAAATATCCGCTATTAGCCGGTCTGTTTCAAGCAGTGGAATTGATATTGATCCCGAGCCACTGATACCCAGGTACAGGTGTTCGGGACGGTAGGGTTTCATTACCACAATATTTCCTATTCCCGAAATCTGTAACTGTTCCAGGTCCGGAGCATTTATATAAATCTTAATATCATGGCGCGGACGAATGGTGACATTATCCCTGACACCGATAAAAAGTGTTTGATGACGAACATCTTTTTTCAACGCATTCAGAATATTTTTTTCTCCTTCTATTTCCAGTTTAAAGTCTGCCGAAGGCGAATAAAATACTGTAGCATTCAGTTCAAGCGCCAGTTTGCTGAATGATGATACCGGCACTGTTTCCCGCACAACCGGGCCCGAGCCATCCACTTTTGAACAGGAACTGATAAAAAACAACAAAATAATTCCGGCCAGCTGACTGATTCTTTTCTTCATAACATCTCCTTTTTTTTGACAATGTGTTTAATACATTAATGAATACCATTTGAAATATTATGAATTGACAGGTTTTGTAAAATACTGTAACAAAAAAGTTTGTAATTGTTCTTTAATGAACCCTGCTTCCGTCCTCTGGCTATCTTGCTTATAATCAAAGTGTTTTGTTAAAACCTGGAATTGCTTCCGATTGCATTTAATTAAAATAATCCTGGCAATTTTGCAAACAAAATTCGCCTTGCATTGTCTTTTATTTTACTGAAAGAAACTGTATATTGTCCGCGACCTGTAGGCTTCATAACAGGTTGCCATAGGTGAAATGCTGGATACCCAACAAAGTATGAAAGGACAAGAAGAGTATGTTCAGGGCATTATCAGGCAATACCAGGAACGCCTGGACTATATCCGTTCGAATAGTATTCTCGCGCCGGCATATCTCCGGAGAAAAATCCTGTTCTGGATTTTAAGAACGGGTATTGCTGCCCTCGTCTATCTCATTTTCTGGAAATTCAGCTGGGTGAGATGGACGCTCGTCATCACTGTTCCTATCAGCATTTTGAATATCACATCTGTTTTTACCTGGAAATACCTGCTCCGGGAAAAGCTCCGGCGTAACGAGCAAGAACTGGCGGAACTAGAGAATACGTTGCGGAATAATCCGGAAGAAGTTCACCAGTGAGTTTTTATGTCTTCTCTTTCCCGCAATTCTGTTTAACCGATTCACAATTTTTTTATCTTCAGTACAAATTGAAATCATCCAATGTTGGAACGTCGCCGTTTTTTACAGCTGGCAGCTCTTTCTGGTTCAGCCCTTGCTATGCCCCGCTTAAGTTTTGCGTCTGCAGCTCCTGAAAAATCCACTGATTTTATTTATTGTCTTAACACTGCCACCATACGCGGCCATAAGCTGGGTTTTATCCGCGAGCTGGAAATAGCTGCTGCCGGCGGTTTCAAAGCAGTCGAGATCTGGATTGAATCCTTCCAGACTTATCTTAATAATGGTGGCAACCTGAAAGACGCAGCAAAAAAAATCCAAGACCTTGGCCTGACTGTAGAAGATGCGATCGGGTTTGCAGCCTGGATTGTTGATGACGATGAAAAGCGAAAAGCAGCCCATGAACAGTTAAAAAAGGAAATGGAGCAGCTTGCTGCCATCGGCTGTAAAAGAATTGCTGCCCCGCCAATGGGAGCAACCGGTCTGCCAAAACTGGACCTTGACAAAACCGCCGAAAGATACCGGGCCATACTGGAAATCGGTGATAAAAGCGGGGTAATCCCACATCTTGAGCTCTGGGGCTTTTCAAAAAACCTCGGTCGCCTGAGCGAAGTAACTTATGTGGCAATACAGACCGGACACCCTTCAGCAAAAGTACTGCTGGATTCCTACCATCTTTATAAAGGAGGCACCCCGCTTGAAACATTGCCATTGATAAATCCCAGTGCAGTTGAAATTTTTCATATCAACGACTACCCGGCCTATAAGCCAACCGAAACCATCGTAGATGCAGACAGAATTTATCCCGGTGATGGAATTGCTCCGCTTAAAAAAGAACTTTCTATCCTTAAACATCCTTCCCGCCCCCTGGTACTTTCTGTGGAAGTCTTCAACGCCGAATATTACAAGGCTGACGCCCTCGAAGTAGTGAAGACTGCTTTGAAGAAAACTAAAGCTGTCACCTCCGGACTTTAGACGTTAAACGTTCAACGTTAACGTTTGTTGATGACATTTTCAGAGACTTCCGATGTAATGGTATAAAAGCATTACAATGAAAAAGCCTGTCATCATCTCCGCATTTATTTTCAGCATCTTTTCACTGTTTTCCTGTACTGAGTCGCCGAAGCAGCAGCAGCATCCGCTTGCCGATAAGAAGAACAAAACCACTGTTCAGGATCCGGCTGTTGTAGAAAACGATGCTACTGATGAGACAAGTGAAGAAAATTCAATTTACCCAAATCAGCAGGAAAATGACAATGCCATGGAAATAGTATATGACATGACCGAAAACAGTTTCTGTATTGCGATGCCGAAAGGTTGGAAGAATATTGCCCTGATGCATCGGCTTCAGGCCGGGCCAAAAACCCTGGTCACCACTGTTTCTCCCGACGGAAATACTGTAATTTATTTTGGTGATCCAACGCTCCCGATTTATGCATTTCCAAACCCGCAGATGGAAATGATGTACAGCAATGTTGGAATGCGCTCTCCCTACCAGTTTCTGTATTATATAGATGCTGAAACTTATTTCAATAACTATATAAGACAGCGGTTTGGAAACCTTGAAGGTTTTGTTCTGGACGGGAAATTCGAAAATAAGGCGCTTCTTGAAAAGCAGGAACGTGATATGAAAAAAGCCGGGGTTCAGTTCCAGATCACGAATGTGAGCTACCGTTTTCACTACAATTCTGGCGGAAAAAAGATTAATGGAGTAATAAACGGTTGCACGGTGATCGCCGGTACACTATGGCTCCCGGAAGTGAGTGGTTTTTGTACTACAGATGATCCCGAAAAGGCAGAAGCCCTGATGAACACCATTGCCAATTCAAGAGTGGAGAATCCGCAATGGCGCCAGCTGCAGGATCAGAAACACCAGCAAACAATGGCACAGATCGATGAGAATACAAGAAGGATGACGGCTCAGCATGAGCAGAATATGGCGAATATACAGGCGAGCAGCCAGGCACATCAGCAGAGAATGGCAAACCTTCAACAGGCCAGCGATGCACGTAACCAGGCATGGGCACAGAATCAGGCTTCACAGGATAATAGCCATAAACAATTTATCAACAGCATCAACAATGAGCATACTGTAATGGATGCTTCCGGAAATACATTTCAGGTTGATAATTACCAGCAAAAGTATTTTGTAGACAAAACAAACAATACCTATATCGGCACACATGGCACAGTGACCCTGGATGACCTGCGCCGGATCAAGGGAATCAATTTCGAAAATTTCACGGAAACCCAGATCATCAGGTAGCCGCATAAAAAGAAATAATCTTCAGACACTGATGACATTTTGAAATTCTGACGATGTATCTGTAGATAAGTTCCCGGTTACTCTGTAAAGGCTGATTTAATCCCGCAACCTGGTTATTTACGGTTGCAGCTGTGAAAAAAAAGGCAGAATAGTTCAGTCGTTGCTGACTTTATGAAAACAAAAACGAATCATGTGGTATAAACAAGGCGGGATTGATGAACCCCTGCGTTCGTTAAAGCTTTAACCCGCTTTGTTTTTTCCACAACAAAACTGAAGGGATTAGATTGGAGTAAAATTTAGTTTATATTATTGCCGTTTAATGTTATATGCGGCAAAATA
>JAATGW010000293.1 GCA_015654495.1 Chitinophagales bacterium | reverse complement strand
GATTTATGATGAGGAAACAAAGAAGATGATTATCTGCAGGGATCGCAGCGGTGTAAAACCTTTGGTATGGTATTTTGATGGAGAACATTTTCTTTTTGGATCCGAACTGAAAGCATTTACACCAAATCCGAATTTCAAAAAGGAAATTAACCCGGAGGCGATGGCACTGTTCTTCCAGTTTAATTATATCCGTGAGCCATACACCATCTTTAAGAACACCTATAAACTGGAAGCAGGACATTATCTTGAAATAGACCTGGACGACAGGATAAATATTAAAAAACACCAGTACTGGAATATCGAAGATTATTATGCCAGACCAAAACTGAAGATAGGAGAGCAGGAAGGCTTGGAAGAAATGGAACGCCTGATGATAAAAGGGTTCAACTACCGCATGGTGGCTGATGTACCCGTGGGCATGTTTTTGTCAGGAGGTATTGACAGTTCCATAGTAGCTGCAATTCTGCAAAAAACAAATAGCAGCCGGCTGAAAACATTTACGATTGGTTTTGACGAGAATGAATACGATGAGGCACCAAAAGCAAAACGCATAGCGGAACATCTCGGTACAGATCATAACGAACTTTATTGTTCCAGTAAGGAATTCAACGAAATGCTGCATCTTTTACCGGATGTTATTGATGAGCCATTTGGAGATACTTCGGTTATCCCTTCCATGTTGCTTTCGCGTTTTGCACGTCAGCAGGTGACTGTGGCATTGTCTGCAGACGGGGGAGACGAATTGCTTTGTGGTTATCCCGGCTTTCCAAAAACCCTTGCATATTTCAGGAAATTTTCCAGGTTCCCATCTTCGGTAAGAAAAGCAATGGAACTGAGCTCACAAACTGCAGGCGCAGTATTGTCACAGTTCAGTACAAGAAAATACCAGGCAGATAAACTGGTAGAATTTCTGCAGGCAGAAAACAGTCTGGATATTTATGAAACCTTGTTTAAGTTTCATCTGAATCCGGTTATAAAAGATATTTTCGGATTAAAGCCCGATACTTTGTTTGGAAAAGAATATGTAAAACTGCGTAATAATGATCTCAGCAGTTTACTTTCTGCATGCTATAAAACTTTTATGAATAACGAAGTTTTGTTTAAAGTGGATAAAGCAACAATGCAGTATAGCCTCGAAGGCAGAGAACCTTTTCTCGACAAAGACCTTGTCGAATTCACCGCACAGTTGCCGGATCATTTTAAAATAAACAACGGAACACTAAAGTGGAGCAGCAAACAGATCCTGTTCAAATATGTTCCGAAGGAATTTTATGATGATACCAAGCGTGGATTCTCGCCTCCGCCATTGCAGTTGATTAAACATGTAGAGGAAAAATTTGATCACCAGTTATTAAAAGAACTTGTAAAAGACGGAATTTTTCCAAATGCCATCATTGCAGGAATTTCAGGAAAAAATGTAGAATGGCGCACCCGCTGGCTCGTGTTCGTTTTTCTCGAATGGTACAAACGCTGGATGAAAGGAGAGAGAAGAACAGTAGCGAAGCATTCGCTTGTGGCTGTTTAAAAATCAGGCTGAATAAAAATCCGAACCCAGGCAGACTTTACAGGATAATTACTCTGCATTGTGCCCTTCAATTCTGTTGAAAAGTAAATCCCGGTAATTGTCGCTTACGGGCAATGATACATTTCCGATCGTTACAGATTTTCTGGAGATCGTATTTGTTTTTCTGACAGATACAATATAGGATCTGTGTATTCGGATAAAATCTGAATCATCCATTATCGTTTCAAAATATTTCAGGTTGTGTAAAATGAGCAATGGAGACGCGCTTCCCGTGAGGTACAACTTGGTATAGTCTTTATAACCTTCAAAATAAAGAATGTCCTCATAGAAAATTTTGTGCATCTTATGAGCAACATTAATAAAGAAATAGTCTTTGGCTCTGGGATTTTTTGCCTGCTTTTGTTCAATAATTTCTCTGATCCTGTTAACTGAAGAAATAAATTTTTCAAAGGAGACCGGCTTAAGCAGGTAGTCGGCAGCTTTCAGTTCGAAACCGTTAATTGCAAATTCCGCATGCGCAGTAGTAAATATCAGCTCAGGTTTTTTTGAAAGTGATTTATAAAAATCTATGCCATTGATATCAGGCATGTGTATATCGAGGAAAAGCAGGTCAGTATTTCCTTTTTCCAGTTCAGGGATTGCCAGCAATGGCTCTTCAAATCCTGAAATTAATTTCAGGTAGGGGGTCTTGCTGATATGGTTTTTTAATAAATTAAGAGCAAGCGGCTCATCATCTATAATCACGCAGTTAATCATGGTGCAGGTTAAGGTTTAATAATACAGAATAGCTTTGATCAGTCTTCTCAATCTGCAACGAATAGTCAGACGGATATAAAAGTTCAAGTCTGCGGCTTACATTTTTTAGTCCTAGTCCGCCATCGGTAAAATTATCTGAAGCAATTACCGGATTACGAACAGATAGTGTTAATGTTTTATCAAAAACACTGATGGAAATATCAATAACTGACGACCGGCTATAGCTGATACCATGCTTAAAAGCGTTTTCAATAAATGAGATGAGCAGCAAAGGAGCGATCATGTATCTGCGGATATCACCTGTCACTTCATAGTTTATTAAAACTTTAGATGACAGACGAATTTTCTGAAGATCGATATAGTTGGTGATGTACTGAATATCTTTTTCCAATTCTACTTTGTCGCCACCTGAATCATATATTACATAACGAAGCAATTCTGAAAGCTTTAAAACTGTATGTTCGGTTTTATCACTTCTGTCGTGTGCCTGGGCATATATACCATTTAATGTATTAAAGAGAAAATGTGGGTTGATCTGTGATTTTAGAAAATTCAACTCTGCATTCAGGTTGGCGTTTTCAAGCGCTTTCTTTTCATTCTGATTTCTGATAAATGAAAATGCGAGTCTGATAAATCCCCCCATGAGCAATACCAGTAAAAAGGAACTTCCCAGGCTACTAAAGAGCCGGATAATCATTCCGGCGCGCATTCCAGGCGGTGCTTTGTCATCGGGATTAAACATCCCATCAGGCCGGTTACCCGGGATAATCCCTGAATCGCCCGATAATAACTTCTGCCTTTCCATCAGGTAATTGTACCTGACTGAATCTTCAGCGGAGACTGGCCTCGCATGGCGGTCTATTACAAGAAACCGTGCCATTGGAGGAGGACCTAACATTTCCCTTATAATATAATTTGGAACCAGGTACAACAGAAAACACAGGCATACCAGCAAAACATAGGTCGATCTTTTCTTAGCCCCGAAATATTTTGGAATAAGTATATAATAGTTGAGATAAAAAAAACCAACCAGTAACGACTTGTCAAAAAGCTGTGATAAAAAAAAGCGACTGTCAGAAATCCTGAACGGATAAAAGAATAGCGGCAGCATAAAAAGGAGCAGCCAGCCTGCGATATGGATAAACACGATCAGTAATCGTTTTTTCCATCCGCTTACTTTTTGAAACCCAAAAAGTGAAAATAAGATCTGATCCAGACCCAAAGACCTGCCCGTCATGTGATACTTAATTGTTTTCTGAGATGATACGCTGTAGCTCAAAATTAGTGATGCTGGGAACCTGACCAGATCTTATTTTCTCGATAACCAACGTCGCTGTTTGATCTGCCTGTTCTTTCTTCAGAAATCCTGTGTTTTTTTTTGCGCCGGGAACCATTTTCTGGTGAATGAAAATGCTGTCATTCACAAAAATATCATATCCCCATCCCAGTTCATTATGAAAGGTTTTGTAATGCAGTTTTTTTTTGTGTGGCAGTCCTGCGGGAGAAAAAAAAATCCCCGCTGCTACCAGGATACAAACCAGCAATATCTTATACTCCTTCTTAATTGTCGTCATCATCCTGCTCCTGTGTTGGTAGTAACTCGTAACAGTTGTCAAAGGAAAGCGAGCCGCTCCGGCCGGTAAGTACAAATCCTCTGTTATTTAAGGTATATGCTACGGCGCCTGTTCGGGCAGTTCCTTCAAAAGAGGTTCGTTCAAGCCAGGTATCATCAACTGTGTTATATTCCCAGGTTGAAGACAATAAAGATCCGTTTTCTCCTGTTGTCAGGTAGGCATAATTTCCAATTACAAATGCCACTCCGTTAATCCGGGGTATATTGGTATAGTCGTCATCGTAAGCATCATCACTCTGGCTTACAATTTTTCTTTTTTCTGTCCAGGTATTTGTAATGTCATCATAACTCCACAAATCGCCTAATGCGGCACCGTTATTATTTCCTGAAACAATATATGCTTTGCCATTAACAACAAAAGCTGCGGCTCCCGACCGTTTTGTACCGTCAATACTTGCTTTCTGTATCCATGCAGCCACTGCCGGGTCATATTGCCAGAGATCTTTGAGATAGTTTCCATCAAATCCACAGGAGATATATCCTTTATTGTTCAATGAAAATCCGACGGCATCATAACGCGCTGTACCTTTAAAAGGCTGTTTTGCCAGCCATTGATTGGCGATAGGGTCATATTCCCAGAAATCATTCAACCTGTTTACGCCATCATATCCGGTTCCCAGATAACCTTTCCCGTTAATAACAAAACCTACTGCTCCATTCCGCGCTACTCCAGGCAGATCCGCTTTTTGTGTCCAGTACTTTCTGTCAGCGTTAAACTCCCACAGGTCCTTAAATTTATCGCGATCAGTCGATCCGGTTGTCAGATAAACGTTTTCTCCGATAGTGAAAACCACCGCTTCACTTCTTGCATTTCCGTCGAAGTCTGCGCTGCGCACCCAGTTTCCCAAAATATCTGCAGTAGTATCTGTTGATTTTGAACAGCTTTGTGAAATCAAAACAGATCCAATGATAATGCAGCAGCCGGTAAGGAATACGAACGATTTTCTCATAAAAGAATTTTGATAAAAATATCAGTGCTTGTTGAAAACCTAATCTTAAAATAGACGAATCTGCCATTCAAACCGACTAATCATTAACTACGGTCTGTGAAGCTTCTCATATATGTACCTAAACATGAATTATCCGGAAATTCATGTTAGTCGTTGTTGAAATTCGATCAGCAGATAAATTATACCTATTAGTCTAGTATAACAATTCAGGCGCACAGTGTGCGGATATATTGCATGAAATTTTTCTTTATCCAAACAACTGTGTATGCTGACAAAGCGAAACCTTATCCTTTTTACCCTGATATTCACGTCTCTGATTTCCTGTCAGAAAAACGAAATCGATTTTGGGACCGTACCTGAAAACTATTTTACCAATATTATTTATGTAGACACTGTAGAGGTCAGGCTATCCACAGTCGTTACCGACTCATTTGTGAGTTCATCCGCACAATCATTTCTGCTCGGCGTGGTTAATGACCCATATTTTGGAGTAATTAACGCGCGGCCATTTTTTCAGCTGGGAATTCCGGTTTCTGCAGTAACCATTTCTGATCAGGCAATTTATGATTCAGTAAAGTTTATAGCCCGCATTAATAAGTACTATTATGGAGATACAACAAAATCAGCAAAAATTGTTATTCATGAACTCAGCCAGGATATAGCGTATTCCTACAACGATAAGCTATATAACACAACAAATTTTTCGGTTAAGCCCCTTCCTGTTGGGGCTATTGACAAATTGATAAGGCCGGTTGCAGAAGATTCAGTTAGAATTCCTGTAAATACGATCATTGGAGAGGGTCTGTTTAATCTGTTAAAATCAAAATCAGAGGTTATTTCCAATCAGGAAAATTTTCTACAGTACTTCAAGGGGCTGCGTATATCGGTCGATGAAGCAGATTCAGGAGTCATCTACGGGCTAAACGGAGAGGCCGGT
>JAATGW010000414.1 GCA_015654495.1 Chitinophagales bacterium | reverse complement strand
TATTCACCGTTCCTACAGAACTGAAAAATCGCAATTGTATTTGTCTTTTACTTCGTACTTCGAACTTCGGCCTTCGAACTTCTTACCCAGGGCTTGCGCCCTGCGCTACAAAATTCACTGTTCCTACGGTCCCAGGGTTTACACCCTGCGCTACAAAATTCACCGTTCCTACGGAACTGAAAAATCGCAATTGTATTTGCCTTTTACTTCGTACTTCGAACTTCGGCCTTCGTACTTCAAAAAAAAGGCCGCTGGAAACAGCGGCCCCCGTTTTTATGACCCGTTATTGAACTACAAGGCGATTGTTATAAAGCTTACCATTACTTTCTATCTGAAGGATATAAATTCCTTTCGCCGTTCCGTTTGGTAGTTTGATCCTAAGCAGCATATTGCTGGTTCTTTCAACTGCCGGCTGATTCAGAATCACTCTTCCATTTACATCTATCATCTTCACACGTATCTGTTCCTTGCCCGGTTGCCTTGCGAGCTCAGCAAATACAATACCCGTCACATTCGGATTTGGATATACCATCAACCCATGCATCCGCTTCTGTATCACTACCGACCTGGTTTCAGAATAGGAAATAAATCCTTCTCCATTTGTAAACCTTAATCTGTAATAGTTGATACCTGTAGCTGGATGCAAATCCGTAAAACCACCAGCCGACTTACCAGGTTTTGATGCGTCAACTGCTGTTTCACCAATATTTTCAAACTGGTCACCGTCGCCGGATCTTTCAATTGCAACAGAAGCCAGTTCTTCCTGTACAACATTCCAGTTTAGTAATACGGCACTGTCTTTTGCTTCTGCATTGAAAATGCTGTTCTCAGCAAGCCGCGTATTTTTGGTATCTAGCACTTCAATGATCTCAATTCCGGAAATTATTGCGTTCCCTTTTATTGCATTCAGATTAATTTCCAGGTTGCCATCAGTTACCTTGATATTATTAAACTGTTCTGTTGCAGCATAATTTCGCTGACGCCATTTGCCGAGGATATCATAGTTGATCAGTTTGCCCTGACCTTTTTCTATATCAACATTAAATACCCTTGATCCGGTAAACAGATATTCCGTTTCCACAAAATGAAGTACCACATTAAATGTTCCATTGATGATCGGCACATTGTAGACAATCGCTTTGCCATACCTGTAATCCTGGAACATAATATCATTGGTAGTGTTGCTTATTGGCAATAATGTACCTGAAGTAGCACCACTATAATAGTTGCGGTCATACACCCATTCATCATTACCAAAGAAGTATCCCTGCCCGCCACAATTGATCCGGAACTTACGTGGTACCTGAGGAATTGTCGATCCCAATTCAACCTTAAACTCATCTTGAGCTATCAATCCAAGCAGATCAGTTGCACGAACAGTTATCAGTGAATTTCCTGATTTGTTTTTTGCAAAACTCATCTCCACTTTACTGTTACCGTTCCTGTCTCCAACCTTTTCATTCCATTTATTATCATCTTTTTCCACCCTTGCATTCACCAGCGAGGGATTGCTGTTGGATTCGATCGTGTACTGAAGTCCGGATTCACCCTGATCATCGCTGAAATGACTTGACAGATCAGTTTCCACCTGGCCCGAATTGATATAATACCACAGATCGCTGAAAGGTTTCAAAAGAGCAGGTGCTTTGTTTGCAGTAACAGCAACCGGAATGATCTCAATACCCGATACAATAGCCTCATCCTTGTCTTCTTCGTCGAAGGCGAGATTGAGTTTGCCATCGATGACTTTGATATTATTGAATGTTTCGATGACTGCTTTATTTGGTCCGCCTGCTTTGGCAAGTATGTCATATTTCCTGAGCACTCCCTGGTTGTTTTCGATGTAAACATTAAAGAGCCGGCGACCGATCCATTTTTCCTGGAGTTCCGCGAAATGCAGTTTTACAATATAAGTACCATTAGGCACCGGTACCGAATAGCTGAAATCACCTTCACGGTAAGTTTGATACAGTGCATCACTGTTTGTATTGCTGATGGCTTCACGGTCTGACCTGTCCTTACCATCTTCAAAATAATGATCTGATATCCAGTTGAGGCCTTCAAGTTCAAGTTGCGGACCTCCGGCATTGATCAGAATACTGTTGAGCACCAGATCAACTTTAAATTCCTCTATTACTTTTAAACCTCCCGCATCTGTAGCCTGCACTTTGATTGTGGCTGTTCCGGTTTTGTTTACTACCGGTGAAACGGTGAGATTATTTCCGCTGAGAATCGTTGTAATCATCGCAGTGTTACTGTTTGATGTTACAAGGTATTTCAGGTTGGCAACTCCTTTGTCGTCACCAAATACCTGTGAAAGATTGATCACTGGTTTATCAGCGTTCACCGGTAATACCTTATCAGCAATTGGTTTCAAGACAACCGGTGCAGTATTAGGTGGTATTGGTGCATTAACCGTTACTTTGAATTCATCATCGATATATAAACCACCCTCATCAGTAGCCCTGATCTTAATCAATGCAATACCTGTTTTGGCTGCAGTGAAACTTAGTTTCAACGAAGTTCCTGTTATCAATGCAGATTTCACCAATGCAGGATTCGAATTGGAGAATACTGTGAATTTCAGTTTGGCAACTCCTTTGTCATCTGCAAATGTTGTTGCAAGGCTAACAGTTTTGTCTGCTGCATTCATGAGCAGGATGATGTCCGGAATCGGATTCAATACTGTAGGAGGAACCGGTGGTGGTGTTGGGTCAATTACCGTCACTTTAAATTCATCTTCAACAAAGAGCCCGCCCGCATCCGTTGCCCGGATTTTTATCAGCGCGGTTCCTGTTTTGTTTGCTGCAAGACTCAGTTTCAAAGAAGAGCCGGTAATCACCGCCGATTTTATCAACGATATATTTGAATTGTTTCCGACACTGTAAATAAGTGCTGTAACAGCTTTATCATCACTGAAAACATTTGCCAGTGAGATTGTTTTGTCAGCAGCATTCATATCAAGTGTAATGTCGGGAAGCGCAGCGCTGACAGTGGGAGCTTTATTATCATCAATCACTGTTATTTTGAATTCATCTTCTGCAAAAAGTCCGTCAGCATCAATAGCTTTTAATTTGATAAGTGCAAAACCAGTTTCGCCTGCGGTTATACCAAGTACAAGATTTGTACCTGTGATTACCGCTGATTTAATTAATGCTGTATTTGAATTGCCGCTTACGCTCAGTGTAATATTTGCTGCGCCACCATCATCAGTAAACACATTGGCAATACTGATCTGTTTGGAAGCGGTGTTTATATTGACCTGCTGATCAATAATCGCATTGCTTACAACTGGTCCGCTAAGTGGTATGATTTCAATTCCTGAAATTTTTGCATTGTCGCTGATGGATACAAAATTGATATCCATAAAGCCATCAGTTACATTGATCGCTTTGAATTCTTCAGCAACTGCAGCGTTCATTCCGCCACCAGCTTCATTCCAGATATCGTAGTTGGTAAGTATTCCCTGTCCGTTTTCGATATCTACATTAAACAACCTGTGTCCCGCGCTCGTCCAGTAAATTTCAACAAAATGAAGTCTTACCAGGTATTTTCCGTTTGGCACCGGCACCTTGTAACTGAAATCACCCCAGCGTTCATCCTGGTACATCACATCATTCATAGTACCACTGATGGGAACATATTCTGCATAGGTTTCGCCACCGGTAAAATACTGATCAGCAATCCAGGCGCCCATAGTGAGTGCCGGACCGCCACTGTTAATTCTAATTGAGGAAGGCGGCGGAGGTGTAACAACATCAACCTCAAATTCATCTTCAACCCAATAGCCATCACTATCGGTTGCGCGCACTTTTATGAGTGCAACTCCAGTCTGGCCCGTACCGAGCGAAAGTGTAAGCGATTTTCCGCTGATCGTAGCTGATTTTACAAGCGAACTATTGGTATTACCAGTTACAGTTAAAGTGATATTAGCTGCGCCTTCATCATCGCTGAATGTGGAAGCAAGATTCAGTACTTTGTCAGGTGCATTGATATTAAGTCCGATATCTTCAATCGGGTTCGCAACAAGAGGAGCAGGAGCAAGCACATGCATGTAATCATATCGCGCAGTAAAAGCTGTTGCTGATCCTGATGATGCGATTAATCCCAACGCGACAGCTCCCGGTCCCTGAAGTTTTGTTAACAGACTACCGGCAACTTGCAGATCAGTTTCCAGCGTTTGCCAGGCTGCATTCAGGTTACTATTATACTTCACAGTTATCTTTCCGGTAACGGGATTTACAAAAAGTGAAACCTGGATATTTCCCGCCTGAAGAATATTCGAAACAGGGTAGAGCGTATTCTTTGTGACTACACCATTGTTTTCAATCCGGATACGCATACCCGGAGTTCCGCCACCGGTTGCTCCTGATACGGCAATCATCAGATAATTATCCTGATCTCCCGTACCTATATAAATTCCTTCTACATAATTATCATTAAGCTGAGCGGCTGAAAGATTATTAAAGAATGGCCCAACTATCGAACTCTGAATTTCGAAAGATGGTGATTCTGATGTCACTTTGTATCCGAACTGGAATCCATAACGTTGGGTATTGGACACAGCATTGCCCTGCTCAGCCGGGAAGCTTGCGAGGCCAACAGCGCCGCCCATAACAAGCGCAGGATTGTTGAGATCATATAAAAGGTCCGGATCATTTTGTCCATTTGACATCAGACCGGTAAAGCCGAGACCAAACAAGCCGGTACCTGGATTATTGTTCAGGAAAGGATACTCAATAGCTGTGGCACTTGTCATCCCATTGTTTGCATCTTTATGAAAAACATCAGTCAGGTCAGGAATGCCATCATTGTCATCATCCGGATCATTTTTGTCGGAAATTTTATCATTGTCAAAATCCGCCGGAATACTCACTGAATTACAGGGGTCCGTTCCATTGGCTGTTTCGTCTGCATTGCTATAGCCATCATTATCATCGTCAAGTGTTGTACTGGTATTGTTTCCTGTGCAGTTTACGGTGCCGCCAGCAACGGGAGTAAAAACATAGATCTTACTTCCATTGTAATCACATACCCAAACTGTTCCGTCGAATACTTCACCATTTCCCTGTGTTGTTACATCAAGTGTTATTTCAGCAAAACCACTTGCAAATATTTCTTTGCTCAGAACCTGGGTTCCGTCTGCATTGAATTTTACACGCCAGATTTTTCCTGTGAAATCAGCGGTGAGAATATCACCTGTAAGATCACCATTGAAATAACTGGTGGAAACATATTCTGCAATTCCGTTGGTTGATCCCGGAAAAGTTGTCAATGCGCCATCTGTTTCACCAGGCATAAGAAAATTCCCTTCAACAGGATTGGCAAGATTTGCAGGAACAGGCGGCCAGTCAGCCGGGAGTTGTGCCGGAGAATTTAGAAATGTTCCTGTAGTACCGTTGTGATAGTATAATCCGGCTCCGGTTGGGTTTGCTCTTACAGGATTCGGATGGCCGCCATAGATAGGAGCCATTCCCGGTTTGGAAACGAGGTGCAGGTTATCGAGATTATTGACAACAGCAAGCCCACTTCCCGGAGTTGTTGATCCTGGTTCAAGCGGATCATAGTCATTATTAACATTTGCCGTACCTACATTTTTGGGATAACCTCCCCATCCATCATTCGCGCCATTATCGATAGTATACATTCTTCCTGCTTTTCCTGCAGTTCTCGTGATAAGTATATCGTAAGCGTTTCTGTAACCAGGGGAATAGATCGAAACCGGACCGCCGGCTATTACTTTCGCCTGATTTTTTCCGTCATTGCCGCCGAATGGATCACCCTGGTCGATTGTTTGCGGCGATCCTGCCAAAGCCGCATTATAATCGGGATTTGCAACATCAGGTCTTGAAGGATCATTCAGCGTTGGAATATCATATACATACTTGTTATTACCTGTTCCATGAACCGGCAGGGAATTGATCACATTCAGATCAACTTTTAAAATAGCGGCTGACAATGCAAATTCCGTAATGAATGAGAAATTATTAGAAGGCGATCCTGCATTTGTAATTCCTCCAACAGCTATATAAAGACTATTGGTTTGTTTGTCTATCTGCATTCCGTTTACTGCATGGTTTTCTTCAGACCTTGGTAAGCCTCTCACAATATCCACTTTCTCCCATGCTGAACCGTTCCATGTAAGTTTTGAAATTGTTCCCGAATTTGTATCCAGGTCGGTGTCGCCGGCATTACCGCCTCCGCCTACTCTCGGATCACTGGAACTTACATACAGAACCGGATTTGCAGCTGTTCCGCTTACGAGCAAACCGGTAACCTGTCTTGTTTCAAAAATGGTAGTTTCCGCACTGCCATCATCATTATGGTTGGGGATCTGAGCAACGAGGTAGATAACCTGGGTAGAGGTTACAGCATATGAATTGGTGCCTGTTTTGCTGATGGTATAAACAAAGAGCCGGCCGCCTTCAACTCCCACATATAATTTTCCATCAGGTCCGAATTGAAGGGTTGTAGGGTTGATACATTGTGCATGCAGGCCTGTAAGGTTGCTTACGTCAAAATTGAGTTGGGCATATCCAATCTGAAAAAACGATACGGCGAAAACAATGAGTAAAATTTTCTTCCATCCATTAGTGGTTAACAGGGTTGGGCAGGTAAACATGCTTCATACTTTTTGCGGGTGGTAAATGAAATAATTATCCAGGGCGAATTGGACTTACGCTAATTCTTTCGAAGGAATGGAAATCGCTGTGGTAATGTCTTAGGAAATGAAAAGGGTTTCAGGCAATTGGAGGAGGGTGTTTTCAGATATATTGGGTGTGATAAATGTATGGAAATTCAATTGAATGAGAATTATTTTTTATGTGCATTTCTCTGAAAATATTTTTGCCAGGCCGGCCAGGTTTCTGGTCTTTCAGGCTAAGATTCCCGATTTCGAAAAAGCAGATTTTTCAGGTATCGCCGTGGCTTGTTTCAGTCTTATAAGTTGCAGAAATCCGCTACAGGAGCTGGTTTCAGGCTAACCATTGTTTTTGAGAATAAGTTTGGTTATGAAAAATAATTTCATAAGCGGGGTTCACTAAAAACCAAAGGCTGATTATCAGGTGACGACAAAAAATGCGTAGAAACACGATATTAAATCAGTAATTTTACATGTTCAGTTGCTGAACATATTTTTCTTTTCCGGAATCTGAAATGTTGTATCAACGCATTGGAAAAAAGAGAATAATAATTGCGATCTTAAAAAGAATGTAAACTGAGATAAAATCAGAACTAGTGTTATGTTAAGCATAAATTGACGGATAGAGTCTTTTCAATTTTACTCTTGCTTCTTTGTTTGTAAACTGCCAATTTATTTTACTGTTTTTAGTATTTCTATTTGTTTGCCAGGCATCCACTTCTTCTTTAATTT
>JAATGW010000336.1 GCA_015654495.1 Chitinophagales bacterium | reverse complement strand
GGGTCGCATCAATAAGCACACTTGAATTGGCAGGAATTTCCTGCAGTTTTCTTTTTACAATAGGTTTGTTCAGAAACGAAACATCTTTCCGGAACCGGAATAAATAGTTCTTGTTATTATTTACCACCAGAACTGCAGACCTGAAATTACTCTGTATTAAAAAGAATAATCCTACCATCAATCCGATAACAATACCTATCAGCAGATCGCTGAATAAAATGGCGATAACAGTAACTACGAAGGGAACAAACTGATCCCAGCCCTGTTTATAGAAGCCTTTTATCATTCCGATATTTGCAAGTTTGAACCCTGTATGAATGAGGATTGCAGCAAGTGCCGAAAGCGGTATCAGGTTCAATACTTTTGGAATTAAAATCACCGATACCAATAAGAACATACCGTGTAGTATAGCCGATAATTTACTGCGTCCGCCGGCATTCAGGTTTACTGAACTGCGGACGATAACAGATGTGATCGGAATACCGCCCAATAGTCCTGATACCAGATTGCCAACACCCTGGGCTTTTAATTCTCTGTTGGTTGGGGTAACTCTTTTAAACGGATCCAGTTTGTCAATTGCTTCAATACTTAACAGGGTTTCGAGGCTGGCAACAATAGCAATAGTAAAAGCAACTGTCCATACCTGGTAGTTATTGAGTGCTGAGAAGTCAGGAAATGTGAAAAAGGAAATAAAACCATTGATATCCGTAGCCACCGGAAGTGAAACCAAATGTTTTGATTCCAGACCAAATCCCTGATAATTATTCAAAAACAACTGATTGGCGATTACAGATAATACCACAACTACAAGAGGAGCCGGTATCATCTGAAAAAAGCGGCTCTTTCTGATAAGTGGCAATTGCCAGAAAAGAAGAATACAAAAAGAAATGCCTCCTATGATCATTGCAGCAGGTGTAAATGCACTCAGCGCATGGATCAGGCCGGAAAAGGTATTTTCCTTATTACCCTGGTCAAAACTTTCATCGCCTGCAAAATCCTCATCATAACCAACAAGATGTGGAAACTGTTTTAATATGAGAATTATTCCAATAGCAGCGAGCATGCCTTTGATAACCGCATTAGGTACAAAATCTCCTATTACGCCGGCTTTGAAATAACCCAGTACCAATTGAATTACACCTGCGAGTACAACAGCAAGCAAAAAAACTTCAAAAGTCGGGAGTTTCGCAATCGCTGCAGCTACAATAACGGTAAGGCCTGCAGCCGGTCCGCTCACGCTTAATGGCGATTTACTCAACAACCCAACAACAATTCCTCCAACCATACCTGCGATGATACCGGAGAATAATGGCGCTTTCGAGCCCAATGCTATACCAAGACACAGCGGTATTGCTACAAGTAATACTACAATCGATGCCGGAATGTCATGCCTGACTGTTTTAAACAGTGTTTTCATGCTTAAGTCTGTTTTTACAAAAAAGTCCCTTCAACAAATAATTAATACGCCAACCAGACTCAAATAAACGCTCAGCAATTGGGGGGCGGTGTTGGAATATCATCAGAACTCCGGGAGTAGATTTCGGCGCTCAGGAATTGCGATAAGGAGGTCGAAACAAAAGCGGGCAGAATTTCCTGGTGAGCATGCAATAAACAATCCATTGATTTAAAACTGTCACTGAACTTTGCTGTATCGCCTTCAGTGCTATGAGGCATTTCTTCGAGCAGCTGGTTCATGTATATTACGCAACCTACCTGCTTTACAGGAAGAAGCTGAAACGAAAATAAAGACAGCAGTATAAGGACTATGGTTTTTTTGCCTGCCATGCGTGCAAAACTAGCTTCTGGACGAGTTTAATCCTTGCGGGAGTTGTTAAGATTTTTAACAATTTTTGTTAAATCTTAGGTATTAAGTCCGCCACAGACGCTGATTACCTGGCCTGTGATATAGGAACTTAATTCAGATGCGAGGAATAGTGTTGTATTTGAAACTTCTTCAGATGTGCCAAATCTTCCCAAAGGAATTTTATCGAGGAAGGACTTTGAAATTTCACCTTCCTGAAGGTATTGGGTCATATCCGTTTCAATAAAACCGGGAGCAATTGCATTGCAGCGGATACTGCGGCTTCCGAGTTCCTGAGCAATTGATTTGGTAAAACCGATAATCCCTGCTTTACTGGCGGCATAACTTGACTGGCCTGCATTTCCTTTTATTCCAATGATCGAACTCATATTGATAATGCTGCCGGATTTTGCTTTAAGCATCGGTCTTATTACCTGGCGGGTAATATTATAAACGCTTTTCAGGTTTACTTCCATAACTTCTGACCATTGTTCAGGAGTAAGGCGAAGCAGAAGATTGTCTTTGGAAATTCCAGCGTTATTCACACATATGTCAACAGTACCAAATTCCCTTATTACTTCGCTCACAAATATTTCCGATTGCGCATAGTCGGCGGCGTTTGTTTTCCAGCTCCTGGCTTTTACGCCTGCTGCCGAAAGTTTCAATTCAAGAGCGCGTGCTTTTTCCTCACTGCTATCGCTTACATATGTGAAAGCGATATTCGCTCCATGTTCGGCAAATTTTAGCGCAATCGCCTCGCCGATTCCACGGGCGGCTCCTGTAATAATGGCGGTTTTATTTTCGAGTAATTTCATTTTACCGGATTTATTTCAGAACTGGCCGCAATATATATTAAATAATGCGCCGCCGGAAGGAGACTTCATATCCCTATCTGTGTTGATTAATGTTGATTTCTGAATCCCCCCGCGATCTGTATGTAATTGAAATTATACTGAATAACGCAAAAAATCGGCAGACAGTGAAAGAATTTCTTCAATAAATGAACGGTCGTTACTCAATCGCGGAACTTTGTGTTGCCCGCCTAATTTGTTTTTCTGTTTAAGCCAGAAATTAAACATTCCTTTTTGCAATGGTTTGATCAAAGGCATTCTTAAAGCAATATCCTTATGTCTTTTCGCTTCGTAGTCGCTGTTTACATTTTTAAGTGCTGAATCAAGTTCATATACAAAATGCTGCAGGTCGATGGGTTCTTTTTCAAATTCCACAAGCCATTCATGTGCACCATTTCCTGCCTCGCTGAAATAAACCGGTCCTGCAGTATAGTCTTTCACCACGGCGCCTGTGTTTTCGCAGGCCACAGCAATCGCACGATCTGAATTGTCAGCGATCAACTCTTCGCCGAAGGCATTTATGAAATGCTTGAGCCGTCCTGTTACTTTAATGCGGAACGGATACCTGCTGATAAACTGGATTGTATCACCTATCAGGTAACGCCAAAGGCCACCATTAGTACTAATAACCGGAGCATAATTTTTACCCGTTTCAACATCCTGTAATCCGATGGTTTGCGGACTACGGCTGCCATATTCTTCTACCGGCATAAACTCCATAAAAATTCCGTGATCTGTAAACAGTAACATGCCTTCATCATCCGGATGATACTGCGCAGCAAAAAACCCTTCGCTTGCGTTGTATTTTTCAAGATAGTGGATGTGTCCACCTATAAGTCTGCGGAACTGTTCACGGTATGGCACAAACGATACTCCGCCGTGATTATAGAGTTCAAGATTTGGCCAAACTTCCAGCATATTTTTTCTGCCGGTAATTTCAAGAATACGTTGAAAGAGTATGATGGTCCAGGTGGGAACCCCTGAAATGGAAGTAACGTTTTCCTGTATGGTGCTGTGTGCAAGTTTTTCGATTTTCTGCTCCCATTCATCCATTAAGGCAATGCTGTTTTCCGGTGTCCGGATCCAGCTTCCCCAGAAGGGCGAATTCTGTAAGAGTACAGCACTCAGATCGCCGAAATGGGTTTCGTCATTTAAGGAATGCACGGTATGGCTTCCACCAATCACCAATCCTTTTCCTGTAAGAAGATCTGAATCGGGAAAGAAATTATAATACATCGCAACCACATCCTTGGCCGCGCGGTAATGACAGTCTTCCAGACTTTCATCACTTACAGGAATGAATTTACTTTTATCTGATGTTGTTCCGCTGCTCTTGGCAAACCAGTACTGAGGCGTATTCCAGAGTACATTCTGTTCGCCCTGCATTATCCTTTCTATATAAGGTTTGAGATCCTCATATTCATGAATCGGAACTTCTTCCTTGAAAGATTTCGCTGAAAAGAGCTTTGAGAAATGGTATTTTCTTCCGAATTCGGTATACTGCGCCGAGGTAACAAGGTCCTGCAGAACTTCACGCTGGGATTCGACCGGATGATCCATCCAGGCTTCGATGCGCCACATCCGCATCCGCGCTAAACGTGAAATAGCAGGACTTAGTAATTTCATATATGGCAAAATAATTAATACCGGCTGAAATTCCTTCCTCGTTCATTTTGGTCAGGTATTGTCTTCATTTATAGAACCCAACCGCGCCTCCTCATGAAGATAGTCTTTTCTTTTCAGCTCAAAGTTCCTGCCAAGATATAATCTGCGCACATGTTCGTCATCGGCCAACTGCTCGGCAGTTCCATGCTTGAAAATCTTTCCTTCAATCAGCAGGTATGCGCGGTCGCAGATAGACAGCGTTTCATTCACATTATGATCAGTGATGAGGATACCAATGTTTTTGAATTTAAGCCGGGCCACAACGGTCTGTATATCTTCAACAGCAATGGGGTCAACACCGGCAAAAGGTTCGTCGAGCAGAATAAACTTAGGATCTACAGCCAGCGCCCGCGCTATTTCTGTTCTGCGCCTTTCTCCACCACTAAGGCTGTCACCGTTGTTTTTGCGGACATGGTTGAGGCCAAACTCCGAAAGAAGCGATTCCAGTTTTTCTTTTTGCTGAGCCCGGTTAAGTTTTGTCATTTCAAGCACAGCAGTGATATTATCTTCAACAGTCAGTTTTCTGAAGATTGAAGATTCCTGGGGCAGATAACCTATACCCATTTGCGCCCTTTTGTACATGGGCAAACTGGTAATATTCTGCTCGTTGAGAAACACTTCACCTTCGTCGGGTTTAATAAGACCCACCACCATATAAAAAGATGTCGTTTTACCGGCGCCGTTCGGCCCGAGCAGCCCAACGATCTCGCCCTGTTTCACATCGACCGAAACCTTGTTGACAACTGTACGGCTGCGGTATTTTTTTACCAGATCCCTGGTATGGATCATCAAACTCATTTGGTTGATTTATTAGCTGAATACAACAATCGGTTCAAAAAAACCGTTGCAGCAAAAATAAGGTTCTTCCACGGCGTTCAGGAGTGGATCTGCCGCTTTAACAGATTTGTTATAACAGCAAATCTTGAGTTATTTTGTCACCTGATTGAAATAAAGCAAGGGAATGAAAGTAATTGAGCATATTAACCAGGCCAGTGATACATTGGTTTCTTTTGAAATATTACCGCCATTAAAGGGCAAGAACATCAGTTCCTTATTCCAGAACCTGGATCCTTTAATGGAGTTCAAACCATCATATATAAACGTCACCTATCACCGGAGTGAGCAGATCTTCAAGAAAAAACTTGATGGAACTTTTGAAAAAGTTGAAATCCGCAAAAGGCCGGGTACTGTAGGTATTTGCGCTGCGATAATGAACCACTATAAGGTTGACGCCGTTCCTCATCTGATCTGCGGAGGTTTCACCCGGAGGGAAACTGAGGATGCGTTGATCGATCTCAATTTCCTCGGTATCGATAACGTGCTTGCGCTCAGGGGCGACGCCACTAAAAGTGAAAGTTCATTTGAACCGGAACCGGAAGGGCATAAATATGCCATCGATCTGCTCAAACAGGTAAAGGACCTGAACCACGGTATTTATCTTGAAGAAGATATCCGGGATGGCTTCAAAACTAAATTCTGTATAGGTATTGCAGGTTATCCGGAAAAACATTTTGAAGCGCCAAATCTTCAATCAGATATGGATTATCTGAAACAGAAAGTGGAAGCCGGAGCCGACTATATAGTTACGCAGATGTTTTTTGATAATACCAAGTACTTCAGTTACGTTCAGCAATGTCGTGACGCCGGCATAACCATCCCGATCATTCCTGGATTAAAACCGATTACCAATAAGAAACAGCTGAATGTAATTTCAAGAATTTTCCATGTCGATTTTCCACCGGACCTGAGCACAGAAATTCTCCGCTGTAAAACTGATGAGGACTGTGAACTGGTAGGTACTGAATGGCTGATCAATCAGTCAAAAGAACTTAAAAAGGCCGGCGCGCCTGTATTACATTATTATACTCTTGGCAAACCAAAAGTGATATATAATACAGTGAAAGCGGTATTCTGATTTAGTTCAATGATATTGAGCCAGTAATTTATTCCAGACCTGTTGCTGTATAATAACCGGATATTTTTTCTTTAAAACAGCAATCCACCTGTCTTCAATCACCTGCTGGTAGTCGCTGATAACCATGCCCCGGGCTTCTTCAAAACTCCGTTGTTCTCCACCAGGGTAAAGATCGACTATATATGAAAAATTGACGGTTGCGTCCATTTCATTCTGAAGAACACTGGTGAATCCCCGCCTGGTTAAAGATCCTGCATTTGAAGTGATCTGACTGATCTCAAAGCGACCGCTATCGGCTAATAGTTTTCCTTCTGAAGTTTCAGCGAGTTCTTTCCAGAGCGAAGGATTGGATTTAAGTTGTGTAATCGTTTTTTCAGCAACAGACTTATCAGCAGCTGTAAACATTATCGCATTGGAATTTGCTTCCCAAACATATTTTGATTTGTGTTGATCATAGTATGTTTTCAGCCCTTTATGATCTTCCGCTGCTTTATTCCAGACCTGTTTTTCCATTATCTCAAAAAGCATGTTACCATCCCGGAATTCCACAAGCTGTTTTTTAAATGCAGGGTCATAATCTTCAAGATGGTCGCGGTAATAATTAACTGCAACAAAATTCCTGAAACTTTTCATCAGCCCGGGATAGTCATTATTAGCTTCTGCCGCCCAGGTTTTCGCGTACCTGAGCCATTCCATCAGCTTCACATTTTTCTTCGGCATCCTGAACAATATTTTGGAAGCAGGCATACCGCTTACCGCTATCAGTTTTTCCGTTTTTGTATATTCTTCGGTTATCCGCCAGAGTTGTTTCTGATCAATTATTTCATTTTTAATAGTAACCGCTGCCAGCATTTTTTTCTCCAGGGCCTCCTGTGCTTTTTTATTCCGCGAATCTTCTGAAACAGCGGCTTTCAAAACACTTTCTGCCGCTATGCGATCCTGATCAATCGGGGAATAAGAAATTCTTTTAATGATATGATATCCAAACCGGGATGAAAACGGCGGTAAAATATCATCATCTCTCTTAATTGAAAATGCTTTTTCTTCAAAAGCCGGCTCAAAAATGCCAACTCCGAATTCAGGCATTATGCCGCCGGTTGCAAAGGTCGATTGATCATTGCTGAACCTTATTGCCAGGCTATCAAAAGAAGCGCCCGCAACTGCAGTTGCATACAATGAATCAGCCAATTTTTTCTTGCCGGATTTTTCTTCTTCCGAAGAAGCGGGATCCACTGCAATGAGAATCTGAGCAAGCCTTATTTTACCGACTGCCGGGCGTTCACCCGTTTTTTTAATTATAATATAACCGAATCTGACTTTCACAGGATCGGAAACAGCATTTGTTTCTAAAGTATAGGCAACATTTTCCAACGCATATGGTAAGGTGAATAATGTGATAAACCCAATATCGCCGCCGGTACGAACGGCTGCTGTATCTGCAGAAAATGCTGTCGCAAGCGATTCGAAGCTCTTTCCTGACCTGATTTGCTGAACAATGTCAGCTGCTTTTTTCTGCACGGTCATTTCACTGTCGTCCTTGCCATTTGATGTTAAAGGAAGCATTATGGCGGAAAGCCGGATGTCTTTCAGGCTCCTGGTATATGCTTCGTCTATTAATTTATTGAAGGCCGTGGAGTCTGTGAGATACACGTTTTCGATCTGTCGTCTGTAAGTTTCAAGGTCTGCTTTCTGGTTGGGTAGCGTATCGATCTTAAGATCATAAGCTGCTTTTACTTTTAGTTTGAAACGGACAAACAAATCCAGATAATCATTTAATGCTTCCCGCTCGTTAACGCCCTCGGGTTTGTTTTTGAGAAAAGCTTCGAGAAATTCCTGCTGGCTAACCGCACGGTTGCCATATGTGAAAAGTGTTTGTGCACTGCATGAAAAGGAGGCGATAAGCAATGCCAGAACAAAAAGATTCTTCATGATTTTTAAAAAGATATTTATTTCCGTGAGGCAGTCTGTGTTTTATATTGAAGCAATTCTGCCAGCTGCTGATAACTCAGTTTTTTTGCAATAATATTTTTTTGTTTATCGAGCAGGTATAGCATCGGAG
This sequence comes from Chitinophagales bacterium, assembly GCA_015654495.1. Lineage (GTDB taxonomy): Bacteria > Bacteroidota > Bacteroidia > Chitinophagales > Chitinophagaceae > Pollutibacter. The sequence continues at coordinate 1,717 of JAATGW010000336.1, read as the reverse complement.
TCTGGTATACATCATACAGTTGTCTTACGCCCGGCTTGCCCGCATTGTAAGCTGCGTCTTTCATCTCCTGGGTCTGATATACGTGTACCCAATCTTTCAACTTATGTTCACGTATGAATTTAATCCAGGCTTCTTTTCCGCCATCTGTCATTACGCCAAGCATTGTAATTCCCTGTTTCTTCCAGGTGGATTGAAAAAACGAATCCAGTTTTGGAACTTCCTCTTTACAATGTCCGCAGGTTGGATCCCAGAAACAAATGATCGTATAGTTTCCTGCCAGCGAGTATAAAGTTTTTTTCTTTCCGGCGGTATCGAGAAATTCGAAATCAGCTCCCTTGCTGCCGATGGTATTGGCCATTAAGCTATAGCCACGGTCATTTATAAACTTCTTATATTTTTCCGTCATCCAGCTATCTGCCATTCCTGTGAGGTAGTATTTCTGAAAAATATGAACAAAAACCGCATCCTGACCCATATAGGTTGGATTCACATATTTATCTGTGAGTGTGGACAGACAGAATTTAAACATTTCCGGATTAGGTTTGGCAGCCTGAAGAATCATGTCTGCCGCAGGTATTATTGAATCAGCTGCCTGGGGGAGTACTTCCGAAAAATAGCGGTCGAAGCGTGGTTGAAATACGGGCGTGCGCAGCAGGCGTTCATCAGTAAAGGAAACATTGTCCCAGTAATGTTTTTTATAATACTGGTATGCAAATGTTGAATCGTATTTACCACCTGGTTGCTGAGATGCAGGCGGAATAACGGGTTCTCTGAGCACATTAAAAATAGCCGACAGCAGGTGGTCCGGATGTTGTTTAAGAAAGTTTTCCCGGTACTGCTGCAGGTCTTTGCCGTAGGCAGTCATTTTTTCGTTCAGCTCTTTTTGTTCTGTCGCTGTAGCCGCTGGCAATTTTTTTCTGATCTCTGCAATGCCGGAACCGATTTCGAGGGATTTTTTCTGGTATTCTGAAAAAAGGTCATTGTCAGGAGAGCCGGTAAATTTTGCTGAGCGGATCAGGTCGGTTGTATCGGCATAAACTGAAAATTTCTTTTCCTTATCTACCAGGCATTCCATCCAGCCGTTTTTGGCCGGATAAACAATCATGTACACACCACCGAAAAGTTTTTCAGTACCAGTAAAAACCGCTTCACTGTTACTGTTCAGTTCGGCTGAATCGATGAGGTATTGTTTCGCTCCAAAATGATGAGCAAGGTAAAGATGGCCCTGAGTAAATGGCTTAAGTGTTACTTTGATTTCATAACCCTGGGAATGGCCATAAAAAGCTGAAAAAAGGAATAGGCTGAATAAAAGTTTTCGGATCATTGGTAAGCCGCATTATTGGGCAAAAATATTCAAATTGGATTTTACGGGCTGTTAAAGCCGCTAATCCGTATATAAAAACCAGTAATCCAGCGATTTATTGCGAAAAAACCGAATTCGGCAGAAAATTTTGCCGGTCGGGTTATTTTTGCCGGATGCGGAGAAAACAAAACCCGGTTTTAAAGGGTGTAAGGGTAACAGGATATGCTGCAGAAGGTAAATCCCTTGCTAAACTGGACGGGAAGGTGATTTTTGTGGAAGGTGCAGTACCCGGCGACCTGGTGGATATCAGGATTACAAAATCAAAAAAGGATTGGGCTGAAGGCAAAGCCATTCAGTTTCTGGAATTGTCAGGGCATCGCACAGACCCTTTCTGCCAGCATTTTGGAATCTGCG
>JAATGW010000169.1 GCA_015654495.1 Chitinophagales bacterium | reverse complement strand
ATAAAAAATAATGAAATTATTATCGGAAGTCTGTCTGATAATCATCAACAGGTATTTGAATCCATTCAACTTTCCGCACCCGGTTCAACTGAAAGAAAAACTACGGTTCAGATTCAGGAAAGGCTGGAAAAATCAGCCTATATTGATGTAATTGAAGCTTTGCGAAAACACATAATTCGCGGTGATTGTTATGAGATCAACTACTGCATGGAATTTTTTTCAGAGAATGCAGATATTGATCCCTTCAAAGTCTATCAATCATTGGGAGAAGTTTCTCCAAGTCCCTTTTCCGGGTTTTATCGCTGGATGGATCAATACCTGATGTGTGCCAGTCCGGAGCGTTATCTACGAAAAACCGGGAATATCATTATCTCGCAACCCATAAAAGGAACCTCTCCCCGGTTTGCAAATGATATATATGCTGACAACCTGAACAGAGAAGCACTTTTTCAGAGTGCGAAAGACCGGGCTGAAAATGTGATGGTGGTCGACCTGGTACGGAATGATTTTTCACGGATCTGCGTGGAAGGATCTGTTCAGGTGGATGAACTATTCGGGGTTTATAGCTTTCCACAGGTGCACCAGATGATTTCAACCGTAAAGGGAGAATTGCAAAGTGGAATGTCTGTCGGCGAAATAATCCGGGCTACTTTTCCTATGGGCTCGATGACAGGTGCGCCCAAAATCAGGGTTATGGAGCTGATAGAAAAGTATGAGAAGAGTCGTCGCGGTTTATTTAGCGGTGCAATTGGCTATATAACTCCGGAAAAAGACTTTGACTTCAATGTCGTTATCAGGAGTATTCTTTATAATGAAACTGAGAAATATCTATCACTTCCCGCAGGGTCGGGGATCACTTATTACAGCGATCCTGAACAGGAATACAGGGAATGTTTATTAAAAGCGGAAGCAATGCTGAAAGCATTAACCTCCGCTTAATTATCCTGATTTATTTCTTTAAAGATGATTTGGTGGCCAGGCTTGATTCATTTGCCGGGACCATGCTGACTTCCTTAGGATACCTGCTTTGTTCTTCACTGGTTGAGTTTGTAAGCAGAAACTGAACTGACTCATTCAGTATTTCCATCTTACGGGCGGTGAACAAAGGCATTTTCTCTGAGGGCAGTCTAAGTGTAAATGGATTGATCATGACACATGCATCAAACCTCGGGTTCAGCTGATTGAAAAGGTTGATATCCATTTCAATTGCTTTTACAAGAACCACTGAGTTGTATTTGCCGCTGATCACTACACTGTCAGTATTCGCGAGAATTGCCGGATCAACCACATTGAATTTCGTTTTACTATTCGCGCTGATGGTACATACACCACCCTGACCTTCCATGATATAATGTGTAGCGATAAATTTCTTTACATGATTGCGCGATTCAGCCGGGAGATAGTACTGTAATTTCCAGAAATCACGGCTTTTGCTTTTTTTGATCGCATATTCAACACGACCCTGACCGCCGTTATAAGCTGCAATTACCAGCAGCCAGTCGCCCAGTTCACTATAAAGGTCGCGAAGATATTTTGCTGCGGCGTGAGTGCTCTTATACAGATCCCTTCTGTCGTCACGGCCTTTAGTTACTTTCAGACCAAGTAGACGGGCTGTTTCCGGCATAAGCTGCCATGGGCCAAGCGCTCCCACACGTGAGAGAGCGGTGGATTTCATTTCTGATTCAATAACTGCCAGGTACTTCAATCCTTCGGGAAGCTTGTACTTTGCAAGGATGTTGTCGATTATCCGGAAGTTAGAGAAACTCCCGTTTCTCATTTTTTCAAGACGCAACGTATTTTCAGTCATATACCCTTTTACATAAGACACCGCCATTGGGTGTAATGTAATCAGGTTAGGTTGAATGAAAGACGCAACAACAGGTTTATAGGATTCTGAATTCTTAACTGTGGCTTTTTCTTTGGAATCATGGATAAGTGAGTTAAAACCTGCTGAGTCGCGAACAGCAGCGGAATTAACTGCAATAACTAACTCTTTACGGGCATCGGAAGGGTTTGTCTCCTGTGAAAAAGCGTTTCCAATTACACCAAGAATTAGCACAACGATGAATTGTGTTAATCGTTTCATGATTTTCGTTTTTAAGTTTTCGAGAGGTACAGGCGGGCGAATCATGAAAATGACGACCAACCATTGGGTTAAACCCAGATGGTATTCATAGTATAACGGAGGGATTCATAGTTTACCGGAGGTAGGACAAATTGGAGAACTGAAGTAAAGATAATTCTTCAAACTGATTTGTCATAGCCTGTATACCAAAAGGCATGCCATTCGAATGCCGAAAAAGGGGGATCGAAATAGCGGGAATTCCTGCCAGATTGGCGAAGACTGTAAATAAGTCAGCAAGAAACATTTCCACAGCATCATGGCTCTTTTCCCCAAATTTGAAAGCAGGAGCGGGGGTAGTGGGGAGGAGTATTATATCGAAGTCTTTGAAAATCAATTCAGTCTGTTCCTGAATCCGTCTTCTTATCTGCTGGGCGCGGGTATAATAAGCATCATAATAACCGGTGCTAAGCACAAATGTACCAAGCATTATTCGCCTTTTTACCTCTTTTCCAAAGCCTTGTGAACGGTTCTTCCGGTAAAAATCATCGAGGTTATTAACATGATCTTTAGTTCTATAGCCATATTTAACGCCATCATAACGGGATAAATTTGAGCTGGCTTCAGCTGTAGTTAAGATATAGTAGGCGGGTACGATGTAGTCGAGGTAATCGAAATCGACTGGTTTTAAAGTATGTCCCTCATTTTCAAGCTCCTGAAAATAAGCGCGGATTGAAGATGCGATTTCAGGATCAAGGGAGGGGTGGTCCAGGGCTTGTGGAAACCAGGCAATTTTGAACTTTTTGGTAGTTTTCAAAAGTTGCGAAAAAGCAGGAACCGGGTTAGTGGAAGCGGTGCTGTCATATGCGTCCGGACCGGCCATAATTTCGGTGAATAGTGCTATATCTTCGATATTTGTTCCAAAAACTCCAATCTGGTCAAAGGAGGAAGCATAAGCAATTAATCCATACCTGCTGATCCTGCCATAGCCCGGTTTAAACCCGGTTACACCACAGAAATCTGCCGGCTGTCGAACGGACCCGCCGGTATCGCTTCCCAGGCTTAGCATGCACAGGCCCGCCTGAACAGCTACTGCAGAACCGCCCGAGGAACCTCCGGGTACCCGGCTATTATCAAGAGCATTGAGAACATTGCCGTAAGCAGAATTTTCGTTGGAGGACCCCATTGCGAATTCATCGCAATTAAGATTACCGATGATGATAGCGTCTTCAGCAATCAATCTTTCAATTGCGGTTGCGCTGTACAGTGAGGTAAAACCCTTAAGGATAGCCGAACCTGCGCTGATCTTATGATCTTTAAAACAGATCACGTCTTTGATGCCGGTTACCACGCCGAAGAGCCGGCCGCAGGGCAGGCCATTTTTCTTTTTTGAATCCAGTTCCGCTGCCCTTTTCAACGCTTCATCAGCGAATACTTCTACAAATGCGTTGAGGTGCCGGGTTTCTTCAATCCTCGACAAATAGTGCATTACTACCGAGGTGCAATCAATAGTTTGCTCCTCAATTTCTTTATGAAATTGTTGTATTGACTTGTGGAAATACAAGGCTTATTGCAGGGGAAGCTGTAAGTGCAGTAAATAATGAGGAATCAAACCGGATAAATCAGGCTTTGCTTTTTTCCTCACTCATGCCTTCTTCGATTTCCTTCTTTACATTCGATTTGGCGTCATTAAATTCGCGGATTCCTCTGCCGAGGCCTCTCATAAATTCAGGAATTTTTCTTCCACCAAACAAAATAAGTACAGCCAGGATAATCAGGATCCACTCAGTTCCACCAGGCATTGAAAACAGGAAAACACTATTGGGTAACATAATTCTTGCTTTTAAGCTTTGGACAAATTTAGGTAATAATAAATCCCGAGCCGATTAATTTAAATATAAAAACGAAAAAAGGAACCTTTCGGTTCCTCTTTCAGTAATATTCTGAAAACTTTATTTAATTCTCTTTTCCTTGATACGGGCACTTTTACCGCTACGGGTACGCTGAAAGTACAGTTTTGCCCTGCGCACTTTACCTGTTTTATTCAGGATAATCGATTCGATATTCGGAGATGAAACAGGGAAAATTCTTTCCACACCAATTCCATCGGAGATTTTTCTCACAGTAAAGGTGGCAGTATGGCCATCACCCTGGCGTTTGATCACATCGCCTTTGAAACTCTGGATACGTTCCTTGTTTCCTTCGATAATCTTATAATTGACCGTAACATTATCACCTGCTTTAAAGCGGGGGAATGATTTTGAGGCGGTCAGTTGTTCATGTACGTATGCTACTGCGGAATTCATAACCAATGATTTTAAAGGACGGCAAAAGTAGTGATTTTATAGATCAGCACAAAATAAATCACGTTTAACTTTATAGTTTAACGGGCAACGTTGACAGTGCGCTTCTCACGGATTACAGTTACTTTGATCTGGCCTGGATAGGTCATATCCGTCTGGATTTTCTGGGCCATATCAAAACTAAGCTTTTCGCTGTCAGCGTCCGTCACTTTATCAGCTTCAACAATCACCCGTAACTCGCGCCCGGCCTGAATTGCATAGGCTTTTTCCACGCCGTTATAGGTCAGGGCCAGGTTTTCAAGGTCCTTAATCCTTTGAATATATTGCTGCATGATCTCCCTTCTCGCACCGGGGCGAGCGCCACTGATTGCATCACAGGCCTGTACAATCGGAGAGATAACATATTGCATTTCAGTTTCATCGTGATGCGCAGCAATGGCATTGACTACGGCAGGATTTTCACCGTATTTCTCTGCGAGCTTGCCTCCAAGAAGCGCATGACTCAGTTCAGTTTCCTCGTCCGGAACTTTTCCGATATCATGAAGCAGGCCGGCCCTCTTTGCCAGTTTCGGATTGAGACCAAGTTCCGCTGCCATTATACCACAAAGATTCGCCACTTCGCGGCTATGCATCAGGAGATTCTGACCGTAGGAAGAACGGAACCTCATTTTGCCGACAACACGAACCAGTTCTTTGTGCAGGCCATGAATGCCCAGTTCAATAACTGTGCGTTCACCAATCTCCATAACCTGTTCTTCAATCTGTTTTCTGGTTTTTTCCACCACTTCCTCGATGCGTGCAGGATGAATTCTTCCGTCGGCAACCAGGCGCTGCAGGGAGAGGCGTGCAATTTCCCGACGCAGCGGGTCGAATGATGAAAGCACAATGGCTTCAGGAGTGTCATCAACGATCAGATCCACACCCGTAGCTGCTTCGATCGCGCGGATATTCCGGCCTTCCCGACCGATAATCTGTCCTTTGATCTCATCGCTTTCCAGGTTGAATACGGTTACTGTGTTTTCAATGGTCTGCTCTGCTGCAGTACGCTGTATTGTCTGGATGATGATTTTTCTTGCATCTTTATTTGCCTTCAGTTTCGCATCTTCGATAATTTCCTGCTGGAGTGAAAGAGCCTGCGAATGTGCTTCCTGTTTCAAACTTTCAACAAGTTGGGCTTTTGCTTCCTCAGCACTTAACCCTGCAATTTTTTCAAGCCGGCGGATATGTTCTTCCTGGTGTTTTTCCAGTTCATTTCTTTTCTGATTAATTACATCGATCTGGCGGTTCAGGTTTTCCTTTATAGCTTCATTTTCCTTAATCTGTTTATCAATATTATCTGTTTTCTGGTTCAGGCCCTGCTCTTTCTGACGGATCCGGTTCTCTGCATCACCAATTTTGCGGTTTTTTTCAAGAATTTCTTTGTCGTGCTCGGCTTTGAGCTGTACATTTTTCTCTTTTGCCTCCAGTAATTTTTCTTTTTTCAGGTTTTCAGCGGTCAGTTTTGCTTCTGAAAGAATTTTTTCGGCATGTTGTTCCGCTTCCTGAACTCTCAGTGCAGTGTTTTTTGCAAATATGATCTTACCCACTATGATTCCTAATGTCAACGCTACAATGCCGGTAAGAAGAGGTATTATCAGGGTCGTGTCCATTGATTGTTGTTTTCATTCCACCTTTTGAGGTGAATTGTATATTATAAAGTTTGTAACCAGCGAAGATACGTTACCGCCAGCACACAATAAAAAGTTCGGATATGGAAGGCCGGGAGAGAGATATGCCCGGAAATTGTGCTTAAATAGCTGATTGTCAGTGACTATTTATCCAGGGCCTGATCAACTATGGTTTCAAGGCCTTTTAGTTGGTCCGCAATTTTTACAAGTTCAGGGTTCAGGTTTCCATCCTGTTGTTCGGTTACAAACCAAAGTAAGACCATCGCGATATAATCCTGCATGTCTTTACCAGCAAATCCTGTTTTAAACAGCAGGAGCTGATCGTTGATTTTCCTGGTGACCATGCGTACTTTTTCTTCGTCAGAAGCATTTATTTTTATCCTGTAAGACCGATCGCCCACAATAACATTTATTGGAATGAGTTCTTGCATTTTATATATTTTAGCCCTATATTTAATTACTCATTAACGGTAGCATTCCCACCCCAGGCTCAGGAAAGTAAATTTCAGAAATTAATTTTTCAGATTAAACTGTTTTATAATCCACTTAAAATATCCTACATGATTGTCCGTCCTAAATTTCCTGTTTTCATCGACAGTGTCGTCTTTGAATTCTCCCAGCCATCCACCTCATCCCTGCATGCTGAATTACAGAATGAAGAAGGTAGTATCTGCAGCCAGCTGGATACCGTAATACCCAAAGGAATCAAAAGCTATCATTGGAATGGGTTGGATCACCTTCCCTATGGAATCTACACGCTGATTTTTTCCCAGGGTGGTGAAGAACACAAAATGCGACTTGTAAAAAGGGTTTAAACTACTGCCCCAGGATAGCAATGCATTTGTCTATTTCCCTGATATAAAAACTGAGTTGCTTATCCAGCTCTTTGCGCGCTGTGCCATCACCTGTTGTGCCTGCAGTTGCTTTGATCATATTCAACTGCTGTTCCAATTGCCGGTTACGCAATTGTATTTGTTCCTCCGATTCCTGCATTTTTTCCAGCTCCGATTTTAACCGGACGTTTTCTTTTTCCAATGCCTTGTACTGCCTGATCAGCCGGTTTATTTTTCCCTGTACAAGATCGATGTGTTCTGAAGGTGATATCATTTTTATTTATCTACGTATCTGAGCAGAAAGCTCTTTTTCAAATATAGTAATGATTTTCTGCATGAATTGTTCTACCTCAAGGTCTGTAAGTGTTTTCTCCTCATCCTGAAAAATGAAATTCATCGCAACCGATTTTTTTCCCGTACCCAGCTTCTCACTTTCAAACACATCAAACAGCCGGATATCTTTTAATTTTTTTAATGACAAAGAGCGTGCTGCTTTTTCAATATGTTCATAAGCCAGACCCTTATCCACAACAAAGGCAAGGTCCCGGTTTACCGCCGGAAATTTCGGGATTTCTGTGAACCCTGGTTTTACTTTCTGTGCGAGTTCCAGGAAGGTATTCCATAGTATATCCGCGAAACAGACTTCCTGACGGATATCAAATCTTTGCATTAGGTTTTTTTGAACCAAACCAATCGTAAGTAATCCGGTTTTTCCCACAGAACCTTTCAATATAATGGCACCGGAATTGTTTTCTTCCACATATTCTACAGCTCCCAATCCGAAATGGGAAGCCAGGGCCTGAACCTTTCCTTTCAGATAAAACAAGTCTGCGTTTCCGGACTTTGCCCGCCAGGAATCTTCAAGCATTTTGCCTGATAAAAGGATCAAAAGATGATCTGTTTCCGTATAGTTGCCCCGGGAAATAGTTTTGTATGTTTTGCCAAATTCAAAAAGTTTCAGACTGTTATTTTTCCGGTTGAGGTTATGCGCTACGGTTTCAAGGCCGGTTTCCAGCATGGATGGCCTGAGTATATTTAATTCAGCGCTCAGGTTATTCATCATATGTACTGCTGATCTCAGCTCATCATCAGTATACCAGGCACTGTTTGCGATGGAATTATTCAGAATTTCATTAAAACCAGAAGCCGCTAAAACTGAAGAAGTTTTTTCTTTGCACACTGCATTGAAACCGGCAGTTTCAACAGCCGGCGCGATTGAAATAGTTTGCGGAATTTCTATATTGTCAAAACCATCGATCCGCATCACTTCTTCTGCAATATCTGCAGGCAGCGATACATCGGTTTTATGCAGTGGTACAGCTATTTTCAGATCATCTTTATTTTCTTCCAGCATTGTAAACTGTAATCCTTCCAGGATTTTCTTTACAGCCAACGGTGAATAATTTTTGCCGCTTATTTTCTTCAGGTAATTATAACTGACAGTAATTTCTTTTTTCCGGCGTGGCTGCGGATAATGATCAATCAGGTCGGAAGCAATTTCGGCACCACAGATGGTTTGCAGAAGCCACGCAGCCCGTTTCAACACTTCTACCGTATTCCCGATGTCCACACCTTTTTCAAAGCGTTGTGCAGCCTCAGTACGAAGATTATGTCTGAATGAGGATTTCCTGATGGTAACCGGGCTAAACCATGCACTCTCAAGAAATATGACGTTTGTATCTGCCGTTACGCCGCTATTGAGTCCGCCAAAGACACCACCGATGCACATCCCTTTACCTTCACCATCACAGACCATCAGGTCTTCACTACTGAGCTTCCTGATTTTTGAATCAAGACTTACAAATTCAGTTCCTTCCGGAAGATTTTTTACAATGATTTTATTCAATGAAATCTTTGCCGCATCATACGCATGTAATGGCTGACCGGTTTCATGTAATACATAGTTGGTGATATCCACAATATTACTGATCGGTCGCACTCCTATAGCTTTCAATCGGTTTTGCATCCAGGCCGGAGAGGCCCCCTGATGAAAAGAGGAGAATCCAATTCCTGAAAACCGGGGACAATCCGCCACATTTTCAACACTAACGTCAATACTCACCTGCTTAGTCAAGGACTTCAGATCAGCAGCCTGCGGCATTCTGACACTGAAAGAACCGTTTTCATGATGGTTCAGCCAGGCACAGATATCACGGGCAATGCCGAGATGACTCATGGCATCACTTCGGTTGGGAGTAAGGCCGATATGAATGATTGTATCTGTATATGGTTTGAAATAATTTTTTACGGGGCTGCCGGTTTCAACAGTTTCAGGTAGTACCAGTATTCCCGCATGGGATTCACCAATGCCAATTTCATCTTCCGCGCAGATCATTCCCTGGCTTTCAATACCCCGGATTTTTGCATTTTTCATCGTAACCGGTTCTCCTTTCAGGGGAAATATTGTGGTTCCGACTGGTGCCACAATAACTTTTTGACCTGCAGCCACATTGGGTGCCCCGCAAACAATCTGAAGTTCTGTGCCGGCACCTGTCAGTACTCGTGTAACACTCAGTTTATCAGCGTTTGGATGCTTTAAAACTTCGAGTACTTCGCCAACGATCAATCCTTCAAGACCGCCGCGGATTTCTTCGAATGCATCTACACCCTCCACTTCAAGGCCGATTGAATTCAATATCGCCACAAGTTTTTCTACACTAAATGAAACCGGCAGGTAATCCATTAACCAGTTATGGGAGATTGTCATCTGAAGCAAATTTTTATTAGCCAGCAAAGATAATATCGTGGAAGCTATCAGCTATGGGTAAGGTAAAAAGACCGGAAAAGTTCGGTTCAGGTTGAGTTTCAGCATTTTTAAAACACCGAAAACAGCCGGAACCCCATACTGTAGTTCTCTGATCGCAGCCAAAAAAAAGGAGAAAAAAACTTTATCACACCCGGTGTGTATTAAACCCAAGTGGTGGTGTTATTTTTTTTTAAATTGTGGATTCCGGCATGGATTTCTGTGGATAAGCTGAAGAATCCTGGGCATAAGCTTGTGCATTGCCTGTGATTAATTATAAGTACAGATTTTTAATTCCGGGGATTTCTTTGGGAATTACATTCGCCGTCCTCCTTCCGATAATATTCTGTTAACATACGGGAGTTTATCAGGAGCGAGGTGATCAGGTAACCAGTACATAAACATTTCTCTATACACCCTCAATGGATCTTACAAATTTAAACCGCGACCGGAAAAACAGAAGAAAGAATACACCTGAGCTCAATACGCTGGTATTTGGAAAGATCCCTCCTCAATCGAGAGAACTTGAAGATGCGGTACTTGGTGCAGTAATGCTTGAAAAAGGCGCATTTGACAATGTAGTAGAAATACTGAAGCCGGAATGTTTTTATGTAGATGCTAATCAGAAAATTTTCAGTGCCATGATGGGGCTGGCGCAGAAATCCATGCCGATAGATCTTCTTACTGTGGTGGAAGAGCTGAAATTCAGAGAGGAACTGGAGGTGATCGGCGGGGCATTTTATGTTTCCAAACTTACCAATTCGGTTGTTTCTTCAGCGAATATTGAAACCCATGCACGCATTATCTTACAGAAATTCATTCAACGCGAACTGATCCGGATCAGCGGTGAAACGATCAGCGATGCCTATGAAGATTCGACCGATGTATTTGACCTGCTGGATGAAGCGGAAAGCCGCCTTTTTGAAATCACCAATAATCACCTAAGGAAGAATTTCGATTCCATAGATGTGGTATTGATGAAAACGATCAAGCGTATTGATGATATGCGTAACCGCCAGGAGGATGTTACAGGTGTTCCAAGCGGCTATGCTTCTCTGGATAAAGTAACCTATGGCTGGCAGAATTCTGACCTCATCATCCTTGCGGCCAGGCCCTCTGTTGGTAAAACAGCCTTCGCTCTCAACCTCGCCCGTAATGCAGCCCTGCATCCTACAAAGCCTACTCCAATTGCTTTTTTTAGCCTGGAAATGAGTTCAGCCCAGCTTGTACAGCGTATTCTTTCCGCGGAAAGTGATATTCCCCTTGAAAAAATCTCCCGGGGCCGGATGGAAGAACATGAAATGAAGCAGTTGTACAAAAAGGGAATTGAGCCTTTGTCAAAAGCTCCCATCTTTATTGATGATACCGCAGCGCTGAATATTTTTGAACTCCGTGCAAAATGCCGCCGGCTCAAAACCAAACATGGGATCGGGTTGATAATAATCGACTACCTGCAGCTTATGAGTGGAGGGGGAGATAACAGAAACAGCAACCGAGAGCAGGAAATCAGTACCATCTCCCGTAACCTCAAGGGTTTAGCCAAAGAGTTACAGGTTCCGATTATCGCACTCAGTCAGTTGAGCCGTGAAGTTGAAAAGAGAAAGGAAGGAAACAAAATTCCTCAATTAAGTGACCTGAGAGAGTCCGGAGCAATTGAACAGGATGCTGATATGGTGATGTTCCTGTACCGCCCGGAATATTACGATATTACCAGCAATGAAATGGGAGAAAATACCAAAGGTGAAACGCATGTAAGGATTGCCAAACATAGAAATGGTTCGCTTGAAAATATCAAATTGAAAGCATTACTACATATCCAGAAATTCCTCGATGGGGGTGAAGATGATTTCAATAACCTGGGTCTGGGAGGCGGAAGCTGGAAACCTGTTAAGGATGGTGATAACCCGAGGCTTTTTATACAGAAGGGCAGTAAGATGAATGATCTTCCGGGAGATGATGATGAGCCTTTCTGAGAAGATGATCCCGGATAACGCAGACTTAACCAGTGTGCTAAATATTCTTCACTAAATGACCTGCAGCATTGCAGTTACCCGTATTTTTTCTTGAACAGATTCCGGTGCAGGGCAGCCTGGTTTCGCTACCGGATGAAACTGTGCGGCATATCCTAACGGTGCTGCGTATGCGGGAAAATGAATCCATTGCACTGACTGATGGAAGGGGGATCCGGGCAACCGCAGTGATATCATCAATATCAAAAAAAAATTGTGAAGTCAGGATAGAAAGCACTCATTTTCAGGAACGGCCTGGCTCCCATATTGTCCTCGCCGTTTCTTTGCTGAAAAATGCAAACAGGTTTGAATGGATGCTTGAAAAGGTAACAGAACTTGGGGTTGGGGCCATAGTACCCCTACTATGCCATCGTACGGAAAGGCAACATTTCAGGGCTGACCGAATGAAAAATATCCTGATCAGTGCAATGCTGCAATCGCAACAATCATGGCTACCCGAATTATCTGACCCTGAAACGATTTCTTCTTTTTTTAAAAGAGAAATGCATCTAAAATATATCGCTCATTGCCTGCCAGGAGCAGAGTACAGGTTGAAAATTTCAGATGCAATAATCACAGGAATCATGATAGGGCCGGAAGGCGATTTCAGCCCAGAAGAAATTAAAGATGCTTTGGACCATGGCTTTCTGCCGGTCACCCTGGGTGCAAACCGTCTAAGATCTGAAACGGCGGCAGTAGCAGCGGTCACACTTCTGGCGCTACGATAAATTCCTATCTGTATTTTTTAGTGGGCGCTATCATCAAGCCCTGCATTTCTTTCTCCATGATCCTGTACATGCGGTTCCCTGAGACGAACCGGATTTTTTGCTGCAGATCTCTTTCGCATCCACATATTAAGCAGTTCAACACCAAAAGAAAATGCCATTGCAAAATAGATATAGCCCTTGTCGATGTGGTTATGATGAATCGGTTCCAGGCCTTCAAAAAACAGACTGAATCCAACCATCAGCAGAAAGGAGAGGGCCAGCATTTTCAACGTTGGATGTTTATGAATAAAGTTGGAAATCTTTTCCGCAAAAAAGAACATAATAAACATGGCAATTACTACGGCCACCATCATGATTTCGACATGCTTGGCCATACCCACTGCAGTTATGATGCTGTCAAACGAAAACACCATATCAATGAGAATAATCTGACCAATCACAGTACTGAAAGCGGTTGTGGTTTTCTTTGAACCTTCCAGGTCCGGCTCTTCTCCTTCCAGCTTTTCATGAATTTCCTTTACTGTTTTATAAAGCAGGAAGATACCGCCTGCAAACATGATTATATTCCGCAGGTTAAAACCGATATGTTTATCACCCCAGTTTATTCCGAACAATTCATTGTTGCCGTTTTTTACCAGCCAGCCTAATGCGATCAATAGCAGGATTCTTACTATAATTCCGGCAACCATCCAGATTCGCCTGGCATTCAGCTTTTGTTTCACATTCAGCCGGCCCATCAGGATAGAAACAAAAATTACATTGTCGATACCTAATACAATTTCCAGTAGCGT
>JAATGW010000780.1 GCA_015654495.1 Chitinophagales bacterium | reverse complement strand
GTCCTGGTGGTAACCCATAATTACTATAGGTATTATAGGGAGAAACTGCAGCGCTGATATGTTTATATCGGATTCGCTTAATTGAGAAGTCCTTTAAAGCAAACTTTACAGTTGGATCAGCACTGAGCCGCATATTTTTTTTAAGCCTGTTCAGATATACACTTGCGATGATTGGTTTTTCATCATTTTTATTTGATTCTTCCTCTACAATCGAAGCAAGGGTATACACCTGTTCCTTTGAAAGTGCCAACGCATGAGCCTTTGCTACCCTATCAGCTGTCCAGAATTTGAATGATTCCTGCTCTAGCCTTCTGAACAATTTGGTTGTGCTTGTATTCCAGAAAATGGAATAGGTGTTAGGAATGACCAGGGTCAACGCCGTATTGGTATCAAGCCCGAAAGGCCTGAGAGAATCCGCGGATTCCAGAAACCGTACGAAACTGAGAGAATCAGGCTCAAAAATGGCTCCCAGTCGATTAGCCAGGTCTTCTTTTGTTCTGAATTTATTGATTACAAGTTTTACAGGGCTTTGTTTTCCGCTTTGCAGAAGGCGCACTAACTGGATAATGTTCATCCCTTGCCTGATCTCATACCTGCCGGCCTTTATTTCATTCCAGTAGCCTGAACGTTCGGCAATCTTATTAAACAGGCCTGTGCGACCGGTGATATTACTATCTGCCAAAGTCTTCAACACAAAAGCCTTTGTTCCATCTTCCGTAGGAATATAAAAGAATTTTGAATTACCCGAAAAGCTGGTCGCTGAAGTGAAAAAAAGGAAATAGACTATTGCCAGAGCAGCAATTATCAGGATGCCGGAGGTCAGCAGCAATTTCTTTAACATAGGATCTTCTTGGACTCAAGGTAAAATAAAACCCTGCTTATGGGCAGGGTTTATAACTAAATATCTGATAATTTATTTTGATGAATCAGGCTTAACAGGTGTAGGTACATTCTGAACAGGTGCGGAATTACTGCTGTTTGGATTGATGCCTTTTATCAGGTTATGGTCATTTTGAGAACCTGTGCGGATCAGCAATGAAGAAACCAGGCAAAGTACAGCAACGAAACCAGCCAGTATCCAGGTACCCTTTTCAAGTACATCATTGGTCTGTTTTACTCCCATAAACTGGTTGCTCAAACCGGCAATATTACCAGCCAGTCCACCACCTTTTGGGTTCTGAATCAACACAATAAGACCAAGTAGCACAGATGCCAGCACAATCAGTATTAAAAACAGAATCGTCATATTCCTATAGCTTTAAGTGCGGAAATTTTGGCTGCAAAGTAATCACTTTTTGAAGGATTGAGCAAACTTAATTTTTCGTACACCTCCAATGCTTTTTCAATCAATCCCTGTTTCTGGAGTACTTCGGCCATTGTTTCTGTTAAAACTTCGCTGAGGTCGTTGGATTGCTCGGCATCGGTTTTAATATTCATTTCCATTTTTTCGTCCAATTCCCTCGATAATTTTTCGGGATGGATTTTTTTCATGGACTTCAGCCACTCGGTAAAACTTTTCAATCTGTTAGACAATTGGTCTTTACTCTCTTCTTCGACAGATAGTTTTATTCCCTGGGAGGCAAAATAATCAACAGTATGTAAAGGTTCAAAACCAATCTTTTCCGGTATCGGCAAATTACTTTCAATCCTTAGCCCTGGCATTCGGAGCTCAGGTTCGGGTTTCATTGCTTTTTCATCGGAATCAGGAACCTTGTCTGTATTATTTATCTCGTCCAACTCCGAATCTTCAGTAACCTGTTCCGTAGTTGAATAAGCTGACTCTGAAGCCGGGTCCGGTTCTGAGTCAATGACCGGAAGTAAATTGTCGACAATTGTTATCTGCTCTTCTTCCTCAATAATAATAACTGTTTCACCCTCATCATCTCCGGTTTCAGGATCAGCTATTGGTGATGTTATTTCTGAGTCAAAAACTTCGTCCCGAGTTGATGGAATTTCTTTTTCAAGAGATCCGATAATCCTTTCACAATCGGGATCCTCACCCTCGTAAATCGATTCTCTGTCATCTTCTGAAATAACAGCTGTAATTATTTCTATTGTTGAATTATCTTCTACAGGAAATCCACTGTTAATCTGATCGGGGAGGTATTGTTGATCCGGGTCGGAAAAATCTTCATCGTCATTTTCAGGAACTAAGAAATCCTGAAGCTGATCGGGTTCCCCCGGCGCTTCTATTTCCTGCAGTAATTCTACTGTCAACTGATCATTAATAATTTCCTCTTCTGCAAATACTGAAAATATTTCTGTTTTGTTTTCGTCATCAGAAGAATCTGAAATAAGGTCGGACTCAGTTACAGGTTCTACGATTTCTATAGATTCTTCAATTACTGAATCTGCAAAATTTCCGCTGTCCGGGATATTTTTCTCTTCTGTAAATGCCGAAAAATTCTCCACGGTTCCGACACTGGTAATATTACTATCGGTGGATTTATTTTCAACTACTAATGAACGTTTTCCATTCCTTAACTGATGATTCAACCAATGTGGGTTGCTGAAATACAAAGCTGTTCTGGCAATAGAAGCACCATATCTTGGATCATTTTTTTCCTTCAGATGCCTGGAAAATAAGTATTGTATAAAAGGGGAATAGGCATAGATCTTTGTTAAGCGGGCAAGCTCAGTTTCAGGAATTTCATCAGAAACCCCATAACCCAGCATCTCCTTAACCATATTATCGAATTCAGCTTGCATAGGCTGTTTATAAAGATTACCAGGTGGAAAAAATCTTATTGAAAATTTCGTCCGTAAGGTTTGAAACTATCTGTTCATTAAGTTGGGTTTCAGCCTGGGAAAGCGACAGGGAAGAGGAAAATGGAAAGTTACGGGTTATGCTTGTTGTGAGATTCTTTTTCTCATCAAGCCTGTTCCTGAAATCTATTTTCACACTTACATTGAGGTTATTACTGGTTACCTGCTGATTCGAAATACCTGAAGTACTTACTGAATAGTCGGTAATTTGTCCTGAAATCTCATAGTCCGCATCTCCGCTGATCTGCGACAACCGCGTCTGATTAACAATTTTCTGACGAAGTTTGTCAGTCAACCTTGGGCTGAGCTGAGGGTTAATATATCGTGCCCGGTTCTCTATATAATTCACTTTCACGGTTTTCACTTCCGGTGGAATAGAAACATCCTTTGTCGAAAGCCTGCAGGTTCCCTGAATACTGATAGCAGCAAAAATTAAAAAAGCGGGCAGGCAGTATTTCATAGTGCTATTCCTCAATATAGTATTCTTTTAGTTTACGGTATAATGTGCGTTCACTGATTCCAAGATCGGAAGCGGCATCTTTTCTTTTGCCCCGGTGTTTTTTCAGTGCCTTTATGATCAGTTCTTTTTCTTTATCCATAATGTTCAGCGATTCGTCAACTTCCGTATGATCCTGGATTCCATTATCAGAAATGATCACGGGCTGCGCTGAAGAAGGCATCAACGGCTTCGCGGTGAGCGTTTCGTTTTCGTGAACCATGGAAAGGTCGTGGAGGTAAGCATCATTTACACGTGCTCCTGCTGCAGCGGCACCTCCAGGATTCTGAAGAATATCCAGGAACATTTTCTTTAATTCTGTTACATCTTTCTTCATGTCAAAAAAGAGCTTGTAAAGAATATCCCTTTCATTCATGAAATCCGCATGTCCATTAATTCCCTGACCATTTACCAGCATTGGTAATCTTGTTCCCTGGTGATCAGGCAGAAACCTGCGGATATCCGTTCCGGTGAGGGTTTTATCCTGACTCAAAACCGAAATCTGTTCAGCAATATTCTTCAATTCCCGCACATTACCCGGCCATGAATAATTGATTAACACATTTTTTGCCTCTTCATCCAGCTGTATCGGTGCTGCTTTGTATTTTTCAGCAAAGTCGACAGCAAATTTCCGAAACAGCAGAATGATGTCTTCTTTTCTCTCTCTCAATGCAGGTACTCTTATTGGTACAGTATTTAAACGATAGTACAGATCCTCCCTGAAACGGCCGTTCTGTGTCGCAGCAAGAAGATCTTTATTTGTTGCTGCAATTACGCGCACATCTGTTTTGAGTACTTTGGAAGAACCGACCCTGATAAATTCGCCTGCTTCAAGCACGCGCAAAAGTCGCGCCTGCGTACCAAGAGGCATTTCTGCGATTTCATCCATAAAAAGCGTTCCGCCGTTCACGGTTTCGAAATACCCCTTACGCGCATCAACTGCGCCGGTAAATGATCCTTTTTCATGCCCGAATAATTCCGAGTCGATTGTTCCCTCTGGAATGGCACCGCAGTTTACAGCTATAAACGGATTATGTTTCCTTGATGATAAAGCGTGAATTATCTGAGAAAATACTTCCTTACCCACACCGCTTTCTCCATTGATCAATACCGTGAGTTCGGTATTGGAAACCTGCGCCGCCACCTGCAATGCATAATTCAAGGCAGGTGAATTCCCGATTATTCCGAACCTGTTTTTTATGCTTTGAATTTCCATACTATTTTAATCTCCTTTTTTTCAGTTGCCTGCAATTTCACCTATGAGTGTTCCTTGCGTGCAATCAGTTACGGTAACCTGTGCATACGAACCAGGAGCCAGAGCAGATGTTTGCAGCTTTGAAAAAACCACAACCTTATTCTGACTGTTTCTTCCCATCCAGTGCAGGTCACTTCTTTTTGAATCGCCTTCTATTAGTACGGAAAATGTTTTGCCAATATCTTTTCGGTTGCTTTCCAGCGAAAGTCTGTTCTGAAGATTTACGATCCTGGTAAGTCTTTCTTTTTTACCGCTTCCGGAATATCATCAGTATACCTCCTTGCCGCAAGTGTGCCGGGACGCTCTGAATAGATAAACATGTAAGAGAAATCATATCCTGACTTTTCCATTACATCCAGTGTGTCCAGCTGATCTTCTTCTGTTTCGGTGCAGAATCCTGCAATGATATCAGAACTGATACCGCAATCGGGCATTATTTCACGGATTCTTTTCACTTTGGCCAGATACCACTCCCTGGTATAGGTCCGGTTCATCAGTTGAAGAATACGTGTGGAACCACTCTGCAAGGGCAGATGGATATAGCGGCAGATATTCGGATATTTCGCCATTGTATACAACACAGGGTCTGTAATATCCTTCGGATGAGAAGTGCTGAAACGAATCCTGAGTGCGGGATCCACTTTTGCACACATTTCAAGCAAAAGAGCGAAAGTAATTTCCGTTTTGTCAACTTCGTCTATCCAGTAGTAGCTATCAACATTCTGCCCCAGCAAAGTAACCTCGCGATAACCCTCCTGAAATAATGAAGTACATTCTGCAACGATTGAATGAGCATCCCTGCTTCTTTCCCGACCTCGCGTGAAAGGAACCACACAAAAAGAACACATATTATTGCAACCACGCATAATGCTCACAAATGCTGTAATGCCATTACTGTTCAAACGCACAGGTGAAATATCAGCATAAGTCTCATCTCTGCTGAGTAAAACATTTACAGCCTTACGGCCATCGGTAGCTTCTTCAATCAGTCCGGGTAGTGTTCTGTAGGCATCAGGGCCAACTACCAGGTCCACCAGTTTTTCTTCCTCCAGCAATTTGCTTTTCAACCTTTCAGCCATGCAGCCTAATATACCGACGAGCAAACCCGGTTTTTCCTTTTTTGCTTTTTTGAATTCAGTCAACCTTTTTCTAACAGTTGTTTCCGCCTTTTCCCTGATTGAACAGGTATTCAGCAGCACCAGATCAGCTTCCTCCACATTTCTTGTAGCGCCGAATCCCTGTTCATTAAGAATGGACGCAACTATCTCACTGTCACTGAAATTCATCTGACAGCCGTAGCTTTCTATATAGAATTTCTTCCGGTAATCATTAAATAATCCCTGTACCGGTGAGTAAGCTTCTCCCTGTCTGGACTCATCATGCACCTTGTTCTGTAAGGTTTCAAACATACTCACACCTGGTTTTAGAAATGCGAAAATAGGAAAAATTCCAAACAGTGACAGTTTGGCAGACTAATATGATCCTGGAAAGCTCATCAGGCTGATCTGAGCGGTTTAATTTTGCGGTTCAGCCAGCTTTCCCCGATAGGAACAATCCAGCTATTACGGAAGTCTTTCAGCGAGTAAACATTATTATTAAAAAAGGGACTGTCTTTTTGCAGAAATCCATTTTCAATTGCATATGCGAACTGGTTGAATGGGATCTGTTCAATTTTGCCCTTCACTGCAAATGTCAACAAAGTGCGGTCGAACATGGCGACATTGAAGTTTTGCTCAATTTCCTTCAAAAGTCTCACCGAACTGTCAGTACTACAGCCACTTACGCCCGTAGCATTCTCATCAGCCATCAACACAATAAAACGTCCGAAAAATACAGTGCCGAAGCCTTTCACTTTTGCTCCATGCGAATTCCACGAAGAAACAAAACTGTTGATCATGTCTTCGATTTCCAATGTTTCCGCTAAACTAAAAAGGCGGTTGGCCTGGTAAATCCATACTTTGGAGTCATCCGAAAAATCTGAAGGAAGAAGATGCGTATAATCCAGTTTCATTCTGCAAAATTAATCATTACTAATTATTGAACAGAATACTATCACATCGAATCAGCAATCAGTTCCGCAATATCCAGAACTTTAACGGAATCCTCTTTCGCATTTTCTTTTACGCCATCTGTGAGCATGGTATTGCAAAAAGGACAGGCCGAAGAAATAATCTGTGCACCTGTTTCAAGTGCTTCCCTTGTTCTTTCAGTGTTTATTCTCGTATTGCCTTTTTCCTCTTCCTTAAACATTTGAGCACCGCCGGCACCGCAGCATAGTCCGTTTGAACGACAGCGCTTCATTTCAGTAAGTTCTGTATCCAGTGCTTCCAGTACTTTGCGGGGTGCTTCATAAATATTATTGGCGCGGCCCAGGTAGCAGGAATCGTGATAGGTAATTTTTTTACCCCTGAATTTTTCTTTTCCTTTTAAAACGATCTTTCCTTCGTCCAGTAATTGTTGCAGATAAGTAGCGTGATGGATCACCTCATATTTTCCCCCAAGCTCGGGGTATTCATTTTTTAATGTATTAAAACAATGAGGGCAGGTAGTCACAATCTTTTTAATCTGGTATTGATTCAGTATCTGGATATTCTGATATGCCATCATTTGAAACATGAACTCATTGCCAGCCCTGCGAACCGGATCACCTGTACACATCTCTTCCTTACCAAGAATAGCATATTTAATATCTAGTTTACCAAGTATCAGCGCGAATGCCCTGGTAATCTTCTGAGCCCGCTGGTCAAAACTTCCTGCACAACCAACCCAGAATAGGATCTCCGGTTGCTCATTCGAAGCAAATAAATCAGCCATTACCGGTACCTGCATAGAAGTTTAATTTTTTGCAATTGATAACCCGGATCAAATATACAGTTCTGCCTGTTTAGTTTAGAACCAGCTCGGGATAAAACAAATCAGGTGAATTGTCATTTATCCGATAACTGGTAGTGACCGAATGTATAACTTTCAATAACAAATTAATTTATATGACGAATGCACCGGTAAATAAGTACCTGATGTGGTTTTTAAGAATTGTGCCGGCATTAATTCTTATTCAGACCCTCTATTTCAAGTTTACAGCGCATCCTCAATCGGTAAAGCTTTTCACAATATTAGGAATGGAGCCATGGGGCAGGATCGGAACAGGAATTGTGGAACTGATTGCAGCCATCCTTTTATTGATACCGGCCTTTACGATCTGGGGCGCAATTATTGCAGCGGGGGTAATGGCAGGGGCGGTATTTTTTCATATTACAAAAATTGGAATCGCCTTTGACGGGGACTACGGTTTGTTTACCATGGCGATTATAACGATGTTGTTTTCAATGGTGCTGATTTTTATATTGAGAGCCAAATTATTTAATATTCTAAGGAAGGCTGGTTGATGTTTTGTTAATGCTCAAAATAATTTATCTCCGGAACAGAATTTTTGATAATTTCCAGAACTTCCCAACCCGTGCGAAAATGAATGTTTGTGATCTATGATAAAACTCATAGCCTTTTTACCGGGAATATTTTTTTTGCTGCAGGTGCAATCTCTGAAGCCGGTGGACGACGGTTCGGCAGTAAAATTCCGGATTAAAAATTTTGGTGGTACCGTAATTGGTTCTTTTAAAGGGTTAAGCGGAAATATAAAATTCAATCCTTCAAATCCGTCTGAATCATCCTTTGATGTTTCTGTTGATGTGAATACAATTAATACCGGTATCGATTTAAGAAATTCTGATTTGAAAAAAGAAAAATATTTTGACATAAAAAACCATCCGAAGATCAAGCTCGTATCTACAAAGATTGCCAAAAATGATAATGTGCAGGATGGCTTTATTTTCACAGGTGAATTAACCATTAAAGGGATAAAAAAAACAATTCAGTTTCCATTTACTACCAGTCCGGGAAATGGTGGAACTGTATTCAAAGCTGAGTTTCCGTTGAACAGGCGCGATTTTGATGTTGGTGGTTCGAGTATTTCATTGAGTGATAATTTGACTGTATCTTTGGCCGTTCTCGGAAAATAGGTAATCCAAAAAAAATCACCCGAATAAATTTTTCCCGAATAATGCAATTGCTACAAGCTGTAAGAAAGGTTTTTACCCAGCTGGCAGGTTCTATGGAACAATTATCTGCTGATCAGTATTCGGCTCCCTGTATTCATCTTGGTAATTCAACGATCGGGCAGCATGTTCGGCACATAATTGAAATGTTTCAATGCCTGGAAAACGGTTACCAGACTGGGATAGTGAACTATGAAATCAGAAAAAGAGACCGGGAAATTGAAACTGATAAAAATTTTGCTTTGCAATTGCTGCAACAGATCCAAACCGGCCTGGGACGGGACGATAAACAGCTTATCCTGGAAGGTGTTTACAATGATGATACCACTGATGTCATGAAATTCACGACAAATTACTACCGGGAAATCGTATATAATCTCGAACATACGATTCACCACATGGCACTTATACGTGTAGGACTAACCGAACTTACTGAAATTGCTATTCCAGAAAATTACGGACTGGCGGCAGCGACCGTTAAGCATAAGAAAACATGTGCACAGTAAGTTATCTTCCTGCAGGCGATAGTTTTTTCCTCACCTCAAACCGCGACGAAAAACACTTCAGATCGGATGCATTGCCTCCTGAAATACATTCGTTGTATTCGGGCAGGTTGCTTTATCCCCGCGACCGCGATGCCAACGGTACCTGGGTTGCACTACATGAAGCAGGTCATGCTGTTATTTTTCTGAATGGGGGATTTATAAAGCATGAACCGAAACCTCCCTATAAAAAAAGCCGCGGATTAATTTTACTGGAGCTTGCTGATAGTTTTGCTCCCTTAAAAGTTTTAAGAAAAATGCGTTGGCAGGGGATTGAACCATTTACAGCAGTGATCTTTGAAAAAGGAAACCTGGTTGAATGTCGCTGGGATGGAACTGATAGACATGAAGATTTAAAAGATCCCTCACAGCCGCATATCTGGTCCTCTGTAACTTTATATGAACCCGGGATCATTGAAAAACGCAATCAATGGTTTGCAGACTGGCTCAAAAAACACCCTTTGCCGGCAGGGGAGGACATCCTGCATTTCCACGAATTTACAGGTGATGGAGACGATCACAATGACCTGAAAATGAACCGGAATGGTTTTGTTTATACTGTAAGCATAACGTCAATAGCTATCCGCGGAAATCAGGGTTCAATGGAATACCTTGATCTGAAAAATAATCAACGGCATAAAAAGGTGCTTTCTTTTCAACAACATTCTCCTGTATACTGATGGGTATGTTGAAATCCCTGCTCAGGAGGCCATTTTTCATAAGATTATTCAATTGGGAGTACTGGCCTTTTGCAGCTGTATACTATCCTGTATTTCCCGTTTGGGTGATATTGTGCTTAAGGGCCCGTGCTGTTTATTTTTTTAACGCCAGTAACCCGGGAATTGAAAACGGAGGATTACTGAATGAATCAAAAAAAGATATCCATGCAATTCTGCCTGATGATCTGTACCCGAGAACAAAGCATTTTCATTTAAACAGCGATCCTGAAATAATTCTTTCAGAACTCAAAGCAAACGGGTTCGCTTACCCGCTTTTTGGAAAGCCTGATGTGGGAGGCAGGGGTCGGGGAGTAAAGAAAATGATGAATGAAAGAGATCTGGAAAATTATATTAAAAATGTGACCCTTGATTTTCATATACAGGAAATGGTGCCCTGGACCGAGGAAGTTGGAATTTTTTATTACCGTTTGCCAGGGAAGAAAAAAGGTCGCATCACCGGCATTGTTAAAAAAGAATTTCTTACCGTAACTGGAAATGGCACTGAAAGTATATATTCACTTTTAATCAAAGACAAGCGGGGCGCGGTTTATGCCGAAAAATTAAAGTCTTCACTTGGCGAAGAAAATTTCCGGATTCTTCCTGCCGGTGAAAAGAAGATTGTATCTCCTTATGGGAACCATGCGCGTGGATCAAAGTTTG
Source organism: Chitinophagales bacterium (assembly GCA_015654495.1). GTDB lineage: Bacteria > Bacteroidota > Bacteroidia > Chitinophagales > Chitinophagaceae > Pollutibacter. The sequence goes on along the minus strand of JAATGW010000780.1, from coordinate 5,261 downwards.
TTGATATTACGTCGCAGTCTGATAGTCAGCTTGAAGAAACTTTTGATCGTATTGCCTCGCGTATTCCCGGTTTTTATTTTGGAAGACTGGATGTTTGTTACCGCGACTGGGAATCATTAAAAGAGGGTCGCGATTTTCAGATTATCGAGGTTAATGGCGCAGGTGCAGAACCGACGCATATGTATGATCCCGCTCATTCTATTTTTTTTGCCTGGAAAGAGATAGTGAGGCATTGGTGGATTATGGCTACAGTCAGTATCCACAATCATCGTGAAGGGTGTGCTTATCTCACTATTGCCGAAGGTCGTGCCGTGTTTCGCAGGTATAGCGATCTGAACATTAAGATTGACAGGATACCTTCCTGATTTTTATTATTGCAACAGGTTATTGATTGATTTTCGAACTGTCGAATGAAACTGGTTAGAATCTTTTTTACTGGAATGTTCATTAGTTTTCTGGGTACACTGCCTTTGGGAACCCTGAATATTTCAGCTATGCAGATCGCAGTAAGTGACGGCATTTTGCAGGGGTTCTATTTCGCAGCAGGGGCCATTTGGGTAGAGATGGTATATGTTCGGTTATCCCTGGTCGCTATGGATTGGGTCAGGAAAAGAAAAAAACTGTTTTTTATTCTTGAATGGGTAACACTGGGCATTATTCTTTTGCTTGCAATCGCAAGTTTTTATACTGCGCTTCATCCGGAAGTTCACAAAAATCCGGTTCTTTCACATAGTCTTCCCCGATTCTGGCTTGGTACAATTATGAGTGCGGTGAATCCTATGCAAATCCCTTTCTGGTTTGGATGGAGCACAGTATTGTTTACACGAAAAGTTCTTGTTCCCGGCGCCTGGCAATTCAATAGTTATATTTCCGGCATAGGTCTCGGCACCCTTTCGGGCAATGCAGTTTTTATCCTGGGAGGCAAGTTACTGGTCGAAAAACTGAATACAAATGAGCAAATGATTCATTGGATTGTGGGAGGCATTTTTGCTCTTACAGCTTTAATTCAGTTATGGAAAATGTTGTCGCATAAAGATGGTCTTGCCAAACTGGATAAAGAAGTTCCTCCGGCCTGATCATGCATCCTGCAAACCCGCTGTCCACTGATCTCTTTCATCAGGTGAAAATTTCCAGGGGGCGAAATTGTTTTCCACGTTTCCAAACATCGCATTCCATTCAGGGGGAGCATTGCTTTCTTCCATCACGAGGTATCGCCGCAACTGCAGTATTATGTCAAGGGGATTAATGCTCACGGGGCATTCCTGAACGCAGGCATTGCATGTTGTACATGCACGCAATTCTTCTTCCGTAATGTAACTGTGCAGCAAGGTTTTCTCCTCGGGGACGGTGACCTTATTATCAAGGTTTTTTCCTACTTCTTCCAATCGGTCGCGCGTGTCCATCATGATCTTTCTGGGGGAGAGTAACTTGCCGGTCTTGTTTGCCGGGCAGGCGGCTGTACATCGACCGCATTCAGTGCAACTATATGCGTCGAGCAGGTTTTTCCATTCCAGATCTGTAACATCTTTAGCACCAAATTTTCCATGTGGTTGTTCAGCACCCGAAGGAGGAGCAGTTTCAGGAGCCATCGCATAAAGCACTTCCTGCTGGATAGCCGGCATATTCTCCATTTTACCCTGTGGTTCAAGACGTGTATAATATGCATTCGGCAATGCCAGCAGAATATGGAGATGCTTTGACCAGGGAAGGTAATTGAGGAATGCAAAAATGCCCGTTATGTGCAACCACCAGCAAATCCTTTCCATGGCTACGAGACTTCCGGTACTCAGCCCTGAAAGGGCAGGATGTATCATCGATGAGAAGAAAAAATTTCCGGTAATATGTTGGTCGTAGCCTGATGCAGGACGCCGCTGAAGTAATGTATCCGATGCATTCATGGTCAGAAACAGGATCATTAGGATGATTTCCGAAATCAGGATATAATTTGCATCCGAGCGCGGCCAGCCATCCAGTTCCTTGCTCCACAAACGTTTTACATAAACCAGATTGCGTCTTAAAAGAAAAATGACACAAACCACAATTACGCCTATTGCCAGTATCTCAAAACCGTTTATCAGAAACAGGTAGGCCTTACCGGTATAGGGCGCAAACAGGCGATGTGTACCCAGCAGACCATCAAGCACAATTTCCAGCACTTCTATATTGATAATAATAAAACCCGCATATATTACAAGATGCAGGATCGCTACCAGTGGATTGCGGAACATTTTTTTCTGTCCCAGGGCCAGCAGGATCACATTTTTCCACCGTTTACCCGGCTGGTCATTCAGGTCCACCGGTTTACCCAAAAGAATATTTCTTCGTATTGACCTGATCTTAAATGTAAAAAAACCAAGAGCCGATGCGGTTAAAAGAAAAAAAATGATCTGTGCGATTAAATGCATACAGTATGGTTACATTCGTAAATTTACACGATGTTCCGGATACCCGTTTTATTTCCGAATAAATAAAGAAATGGATAAGAAATATATACTTTCTGCTGAAATTACCGAAATGAAATTACAGCGTCTCGCTTACGAGATACTTGAAGATAACCCTGGCGAACAGCATATTATTCTGGCTGGTATTCTGGATAATGGCCTTGTTGTAGCTTCTGTATTGCAAAAGTTTCTTAAAAAAACTTCGTCCATTGAAACAGAATTAATTTCTCTTTCTTTCGACAAAAAAAATCCGGGGGAAATTAAACTGAGTTCAGAACAGGATTTTACCGGAAAAGTAATCATTATCATAGATGATGTGACCAATAGTGGAAAAACCCTGCTTTATGCTTTAAAGCCTTTCCTTAATTATTATCCGAAAAAAATTCAGACACTTGTGCTGGTGGAAAGGAGTCATAAAATGTATCCCATCCATCCTGATTTTGTTGGGCTATCGCTCGCCACAACATTGCGTGAACATATTTATGTGGAAGTAAATGACGATGAGGTTCAGGGAGCATATCTCAGCTAGCTGATCAGAAATACATTCCGTACACAACTACTTTACCCTGTGTGTTGAATTCGATGGCGGGTGCCGGAATTTTTAATACGCTTATAACTGAAAATACAGATTTAAGCCATTTCTTTTTTACTGGCATACGTGTAAGATCCACATCAGCCGACAGCAGAAAACGGCGGTATCTTATAATATCAGATCGATCGGTAACAGTTCCATCTTCATTGGTCCATACATTTTCACGGCCTCCAAGCATTGTTCTTGCGCCATAGCCAACTGCAAGATTCAGCCATGCCGGGAATTTACCAGCAGGAAAAAAACTCCTGGGGTTAATACTCAGCCAATAGGTTTGTGCATTGTAATCTTTAAGAATTTTTTCGGCTGCGCCTTTACCAAAAAGATCATCGGCACGGGCTTGTATATCCGGAGTATATGAAAAAGGGTAGTAGCTGAATTTCACCTGTATCCTTTGTTCTTTCCATCCAAATTCCTGGGAAAGATAGATGCCCGCACCGGCAATATTCATCAGCATATCGCCTGTACTGAAGCCCCATTTATCAGAAAACCCATCCTGGATTTCTATAACGCTCATGTATGCTATACTGCTTACGCTACCAAGGATAATTGCATTCTTATTTTTAATTCCGGTCCATCGCCACATTCCGGTTGAAAGGCGGCTGATCTGATAGGATGTCCACACATGCCCCGCCTTATCCATCTGCTGCCATTCGGGCCAATCATTAAAAAAATGAAAATCTACTTTTTCATAATTCTGATACCAGGCATGATTCAATGCAATAAAAGAACCAACCCATATTGCAGATTGCAAACCACCCATGAACCAAACCCTGCCTTTGTTGAGTTTCTGTTTTGCAGTGTCGGTGTAGGATAAAGACAGAACTGCAGGCTTTAGTGTGTCAACAGAAAAATAAATACCAGGCGCGGAAAAACAAGGCCTGGTAAAGGATAAAAGAAAACAGATTAGTGGTATATGAATACTGGATTTCAGCTTTAGCCGGTGATTTAGGAATTAATCATACAACGCCAAAATTACATATCTGTTTTGGAACTATCTTTATGAAATACGAAGTACGAAGGCTGAAGTACGAAGTGAGTTCATAGTTTTTAGCTGCCAGATAAGGAAAAGATAATTATCAATAAAAATAAAACTGGAACGCAAATGGATGCTGCCATTCAGGAAAAAGTTCAACAATGGTTGAACGGAAATTATGATAATGCTACAAAAGATGAAATCAGAAAGCTGCAAGCAGAAAATCCGAAAGAGTTAGCTGATGCATTTTACCGGAGCCTGGAATTTGGCACAGGTGGACTTCGGGGAATTATGGGCGTCGGTACAAACCGGATTAATAAATACACGATCGGAATGGCGACGCAGGGATTTGCCAATTACCTGAAAGCAAAATTTCCATCTGCTCCTGTCAGCATTGCAATCGCGCACGACAGCCGGAATAACAGCCGGTTTTTTGCTGAGATTACTGCTAATGTGATGGCAGCAAACGGAATTAAAGTGTACCTGTTTGAAGAACTCCGCCCCACACCCGAACTTTCATTCGCCATCCGGGAATTGAAATGCAATGGCGGCGTTGTATGTACAGCTTCTCACAATCCAAAAGAATATAACGGATATAAAGCTTACTGGTCTGATGGTGGGCAGCTCGTACCACCACATGATAAGAATGTGATCACCGAGGTTGAAAAGATTGCTTCCGTTGACGAAGTGAAATGGAGTGGCGGTGAAAATCATATAACCCTGATCGGAAAGGATATCGATGAAGCTTACCTGAATATGGTTAAAGGACTTAGCGTGTATCCTGAAATAATTGCAAAGCAGCACGACCTTAAAATTGTATATACTCCGATACATGGAACCGGAATTACTTTAGTACCTGCTATTCTGAAAAAATTCGGATTTACCAATGTACATATTGTTGATGAACAGAGTGTACCAAACGGAAACTTCCCGACAGTTGTTTATCCCAATCCGGAAGAAAGTGAAGCTATGAGTATAGGTTTAAAAATGGCACAAAACCTAAATGCAGATATTTTGCTGGGCACTGACCCGGACGCTGATCGGGTAGGTATCGGCGTTAAAGATAGTCAGGGCAACTGGATACTCATGAATGGCAATCAGACTGCCGTACTTGCTTTCAATTACCTGATTGAAGCAAGAAAGGTTAAAGGACTGGCACGTGCAAATGACATGGTGATTAAAACCATTGTCACTACAGATATGATCGACGAGATCGCAAAACAGAATCAGATCAGCTGTTATAATGTGCTGACTG
>JAATGW010000397.1 GCA_015654495.1 Chitinophagales bacterium | reverse complement strand
GTTATTGCGCTGCAGTTTCTAATGCTTGTTTCCTGTGGATTATTTGCTCAGAAAATCGTAAAAGGTCATTACACCACTTCAGCCGGAATTCTTGGCGCGGGAAGTTTTGGGAATTTCCGCACCGGTGGGGAAAACCCGCTCGATGTAAAATATAAAATGAAGTTTGGATTTGCCGGCGGGGCATGGGTGAATTTTCCCCTGGGTGATTTTGTTTCGATTGAACCGCAGTTTCTGTATTCACAATATGCCTCTGAAGCTGAAACACAGGCTAATAAGTATCTAAATGGATACATAAGTTATCTTTCAGTTCCGCTTGTTATCAAATTGCATGTAGCTCCAAAATTTGCAGTCATCTTCGGTCCTCAACTTGATTTTAAACAAAATGTGAGTGATGATAATAATATTCTCTTCGAGGAAGACTTTAATAACACAAGTACTTCTGTATTTGGCGGTGTTGAATTTCTTCCACATGGTAGAGTAACCATTTTTGCCCGCTACTTATATGGACTGACTGATGTGAATAAAGCTGAAAATTCAACCTCTTCAATTAAATTATACAATCAGCAGATTCAGGCTGGCCTGAAATTAAGGTTCTTCGGAAAATATATTCCGGCTGATAGTGATGGCGATGGAATTTCTGATCCGAAAGATAAATGTCCTAATCAGTTCGGTCTTGAAAGATACCAGGGTTGCCCGATCCCTGATACTGACAATGATGGTATCAATGATGAACAGGATAAATGTCCATCTGTTCCCGGTCTGCCAAAATACAGTGGCTGCCCGATACCAGACACCGATAAAGATGGCGTAAACGATGAAGTGGATAAATGTCCGGATGTTCCGGGCTTGCCAAAATACCAGGGCTGTCCGATTCCTGATAGTGATAAAGATGGCGTGAATGATGAGGAAGATAAATGTCCGAATGTGGCAGGTTTACCGAAATACCTGGGTTGTCCGGTTCCGGACTCTGATGGAGATGGTGTAAATGATGAAGAGGATCGTTGCCCCAATGTAGCAGGTACTGCAGAAATGCGTGGGTGCCCGACACTGGCAGAATTCCAGGGTCATGAAGTAAGTTTCGCAACAGGCAAATCTGTTCTGACAAAATCAGGTAAAAAAGAACTTGACATTGTTGTTGCATTCATGAAGAGAGAGAAAGATGTAAATATGAAACTGACCGGATACACTGATAATACGGGAACAGATAAAATAAATATACCGTTGTCGAAAGCACGCGCTGAAGCCGCTAAGAAGTATATCGTAAGCCAGGGAATTGATGAATCCCGTTTAACTACTGACGGATTGGGTTCAGTTAGTCCTGTTGCTGATAATAAAACTGCAAAAGGCCGCTCAGAAAACAGAAGGGTCGATGTGCGGGTACAATAGCTAATTAATTTTTGAAAAAAGTTTCTGTGGGCCTGCTCACAGAAACTTTTTTCTTCTAAGTCTGGTTTTAATCTCTGCATTTTTTCTTCCCTTCCCATCCTCACTGATCCGAAGACTCTAGAAAAATAATAATTAAGCTTTCAGAAAATCGAAATCCGGTTAAACCCGGGCGCAGGTTATTGATTCATGCTCTGAAAGTGCAAACTCAAAACAGGGACGAAACAGTTTCATCATGCCAGTCAACTTTTATTTTCAAATATTTCTGACAATTAAATCCATTCATTATGTCGTTTAATCTTCTTGATACGGTAAAAGGATTTTTTACTCACGAGATGGTAAGCAAGGCAGCCGGATATCTTGGTGAGTCAGAAAGCACCATCAAAAAAAGTCTTGAAGCGGTAATCCCTGTTTCCCTTGCCGGAATTGTTCAAAAGGCAGAAGATGGAAATATTGAGTCGTTACTGAACCTGGGGAAAGAAGCTTTCGGAACTGGAATCTTATCAAAACCTGGCGATAATTTTTCTTCAGCGGGCGGTGGAGTTCCATCAATCGGACCAGGCCTGATCAGCAGTTTATTCGGCGATAAATTCGGATCAATTGCGAATGCGATTTCTTCATTTACGGGCTCAAAGGGTACTACATCTTCCTCTTTATTCGGATCAGTTGTTCCTCTGGCGCTTGCAGTTCTTGGTAAATACGCTTCTGACAACAATGCAAGTCCCGGAGCAATTTCATCGTTGCTCGGTGGAATGAAAAACTCTATTTTGTCTGCTATCCCATCCGGGCTCAATTTGCCGGGCTTGCCCGGAGGCAGTGCATTCAAAGCAGCGTCAGTTCCACCGTCCGGACAACCTGAACCAGTATCCCGTGGTAACAAATGGCTGGCTCCACTTTTACTGGCATTAGCTGCCATTCTATTGTTATGGTGGCTGATGAAAACCTGTAAAACACCTGCAGAAACGCCGGTGGCTGCGTCTCCTGATACTGTTGTAATGGAAAAAACCGGTACCCTTACACTAACAAAAGAACCGCTGAAAGTTGTTCTGCCAAATAGAGTTGAGCTTGATGCCTATAAGGGTGGTATTGAGGATTTGCTGGTGGCGTTTCTGAATGATCCGGCTTCTGAACCAGGAAAAGACAATTGGTTTGATTTCACTGATCTGAATTTCAAATTTGGTACTGCAGAAATAGTTCCGGAAAGCCGAAAAGAAATCAACAATATTGTCGAAATTCTTAAGGCTTACCCGAATGCTAAAATAAAAGTAGGCGGTTATACTGATAAAGTTGGTGAGGAGGCTGCCAATAAAAAATTGTCAGGGGAAAGAGCCGCAGCTGTAGCCGCTGAACTTAAGACGGCCGGTGTTGGAAGCCAGGTAGAAGGTGCGGAGGGATATGGTTCGGAATTTGCAAAATATCCGCCAACTGCTCCAGATGAAGACAGGGCAAAAGACAGGCGGGTATCCGTAAGCGTTAGGGCAAAATAACTTCGCCTGTAATATCGGTTAATCCAGTTATACAAAGAGGTTGCCAGGTATCAAAGGCAGCCTTTTTGATTTTTTACAAGAGCACTGTTTAATTTTGAAATTCAATCTAAACCATCATTTTTATGGAATACAGGTTTTTGGGCGGATCCGGACTAAAAGTATCCGTTCTGAGTTTTGGCACTGCCACTTTTGGAGGTGGAAATGATTTTTTTGCAGCATGGGGAAATACGCAGGCTGAAGATGCATCACGGCTTATCGATATCTGTCTGGATGCGGGTATTAACCTCTTTGATACGGCGGATGTTTATTCGCAGGGACTCTCGGAAGGCATATTCGGTAAAGCCATACAGGGCAAAAGGGATCGGCTGCTCATTTCGACAAAAGGAACTTTTACTTTTGGAGCGGGTCCGAATAATCAGGGCTCTTCGCGATACCGTTTGATACGCCAGGTTGAATCAAGTTTGTCAAGAATGAATACAGACTATATCGATCTGTATCATATGCATGGCTTCGATGGTGTTACACCTGTTGAAGAAACACTGAGAGCACTCGATGACCTTGTTCAATCAGGTAAGATCCGCTATATCGCTGCATCCAATTTCTCTGGCTGGCACCTGATGAAATCCCTGGCTATCAGTGACAGGTATGGATGGAACCGTTATATCGCTCACCAGGTTTATTATTCTCTTGTTAACCGGGAGTATGAATGGGAACTGATGCCACTGGCTATTGATCAGAAAGTGGGCGCTTTGGTATGGTCGCCGCTTGCTGCAGGAAGATTGGGTGGTAAATACAGCCGCACAAATCCCAAACCGGCTGAAAGTCGTGTTGCGCAAGGCGGAAGCCCGGTACCCGATGAAGTAATTAATCAGGAACGCTGGTTCCGGATTGTGGAAGTGTTAAATGAAATTTCAGGAAGCACAGGGAAAACGGTGGCTGAAATTGCTATCAACTGGGTACTCTCAAGACCAACAATTTCCAGTATCATTATAGGTGCAAGAAATGAAGAACAGTTATTGCGCAATATTGATTCTGCCGGCTGGAATCTTGATGAAGAACATATAAAAAAACTGGAGGAAGCCAGCTATGCTGAGCCCATTTATCCATACTGGCATCAGCGTCAGAATCTCACCCTGAATCCACTACCACCTGGCATAGATAGTTAGCTGGCCATGTTCAGAAAATAATAATATAACTGGATTAATATGGACTGCCGAATTTCATTTGTCGGGAATAGCCCGGGGTTTGTCGTAATTACATCAGCAGACAAATCTTATTAGTTTATAAGTTTGATAAATAAAATCAGGTTATGTTACTCAAAAACAAAACTGCAGTAATTTATGGTGGCGGAGGCTCTTTGGGTGGCGCTGTTGCGCGCGCTTTTGCACGTGAAGGTGCACGGGTTTTTGTTACTGGCTACCGCGAAGAATCTATTAAGAAAACGGCAAATGATATAATTGCTCAGGGGGGTCATGCAACTTATGCAATAGTGAATGCACTGGAGGAAAAAGAAATTGAGGAGCACCTCGCTGAAGTACAAAAGCAAACAGGGTCGGTAGATATTACTTTTAATGCAATCGACACGCGTGATGTACAAAACATAGCCCTTGTGGAAATGAACTGGAGTGATTTTGAAAGCCCGATTCTCACCGCAATGAAAACTACATTTTATACTGCAACTGCCGCTGCCAGACTTATGATTAAGCAGGGATCAGGCGTTATCCTTACAATCACTGCTACTCCCGCTGTGATTTCTTATCCCCTGGTAGGGGGTTTCGGCCCGGCCTGTTGTGCAATAGAAGGGTTTGTCAGAAATCTTGGAACAGAAATCGGCCCCTTTGGAGTGAGGGTGGTCAATCTCCGCTCTGCAGGATCACCTGATACGAAACCATTTCTTGACGCAATTGCTCAGGACGCTGAGAAAACAGCAAAATTTTTAAAAGAGATGACCAGCGATACAATGTTGAAATCATTACCAATGAAAGATGATATTGCAAATGTGGCTTTATTTGCAGCATCTCCGCTCGCCGACAAAATTACAGGAGTCACGATTGACGTCACCTGTGGAACTACCAGTGGATTTAATGCAAAGAATATTGTTGTACCCTTTGTGAGATAGTGCCCGCTGATTAGCAATCAGGAACTTTCCTTATATTCAAAAATATAAGTAATAAAGGTCTTGCCTACATGCGTCATTCCTTTCTCATTATTTTTATACTGATCTATTCCTTTACTGGTGCCGTTGGCCAGGAAAAATTTACCAATCCAATTCTTGAATCAGGCCCGGATCCATGGGTGATAAAACGGGGCGAATGGTATTATTTTATGTGTACCACCGGCAATTCGCTTGCCATCAGAAAAACAAAAGATCTTACCGAGTTAAGCCAGGCTGAAAAGCATATCGTTTTTTCACCACCTGATTCCGGCATGTATTCCAGGAATCTCTGGGCACCTGAACTTCATTTTATCCGGAATAAATGGTACATCTATTTCGCAGCAGATGACGGGAAAAATAAAAATCACCGCATTTATGTTCTTGAAAATGAAAATGCTGATCCAACTACGGGGAACTGGATTCTTAAAGGCAAGCTCCGGGATGCCGGCGATCACTGGGCTATTGATCTCACTATAATTGAAATAAAGGACAGACTTTTTGCGGCATGGTCGGGTTGGGACGGATTCGAAAACGGTATGCAACGTATATATATAGCCGAACTTTCAGATCCCTGGACAATGCAGGGCAGACGTGTTGAAATTTCCAGGCCCCGGTTTCCCTGGGAAAGGCACGGAGCCGTACCTGAAGACTGGCAGAAAAATGGCGAAGTACCGGAGGTGCTGGTGAATGAAGGACCCGAATTTCTCGTTCATGGAAACAAAATTTTCATAGTCTTTTCCGCAAATGCATGCTGGCTCGACTATTGTCTTGGTTTGCTGGAAACAGATATAAATTCAGATCTCCTTGATTCCACAGTTTGGAAAAAATATCCGGATCCTGTATTCCGTCAATCTGTAAAAAATAATGTTTTTGCGCCGGGACATAATGGGTTTTTTAAATCACCGGACGGAAAAGAAGACTGGATAATTTTTCACGCTAATGCAAAGGTCAATGATGGTTGCGGCAATAAACGTGCACCATATATCCAACGTTTTTATTGGAAAAAAAATGGCTATCCTGATTTTGGTGAGCCGATGGTCCGTAAGGCGTTGTCCAAACCGGGAATGAGTTTTAGTATGATAAACGCCCCCGGCGAAAATCAATAAATCAGCCAGGTCGAAAACTTATCTTACCAGTTCGAGTTTTGCAAGACGCTCATTGATCCATTTGTTTTCTTCTGAACTGAGCTGTATATCCGAAGCTTTTGCATTCTGTTCTGCCTGCTCTGCATTTCTTGCGCCTGCCAATGCAATTGTAATTCCAGGCTGATCAAGCGTCCATCTTAAAGCGAGCTGTCCAAGGGTTACTCCTTTTTCATCTGCCAATGGTTTTATTTCATTGAGGAAGGAATTGACACGACTGATATTTTCATCTTTAAAATAAAACAATCCTGAGCGGTGGTCGCCCTCAGCAAAAACATGACCCGGTTTTATTTTTCCGGTCAGCAAACCTCTTTCCATCGGGCTATAAGCCAGTATTGAAACCTGGTTGCTGATACAATAGGGTACAAGTTTCTGTTCATACTCGCGTTTGATCATGCTGTATGGAACCTGGTCGGAAACGATGTTCAGGTATTTCCTTGCTTCCGCAAGTAGTTCGGCAGAAAAATTGGATACCCCTGCATACCGCACTTTTCCCTGTTCAATCAATTTCATCACAGCTTCCATAGTTTCATTCACAGGTGTTGTTGTATCAGGCCAATGGATTTGATAGAGATCGATATAATCAGTTCCAAGTCTTTTCAAACTCCGCTCACATTCGAGTATCACACTTTCTTTTCCTGCATACCGGTACACATCAATCGCTTCACCCTGGTTATTCCTGCTGTGGAATGCAAAATCTCCTTTAGCGAGGTCCCAGCGCATTCCATATTTGGTAAGAATATATACCTGATCGCGGGGAAATGTTTTGATTGCTTCACCAACGATCTCTTCACTCTCACCCTGACCGTAAACTGCGGCAGTGTCAATATTGTTGACTCCAAGCTCCCAGGATTTCCGGATGGCTTCTATAGCTCCGTTTCTTTCATTACCGCCCCACATCCAGCCACCGGCTGCCCATGCGCCAAAACTGATTTCAGACAAATAAAGTGATGTTCCTGCAAGGGTCCTGTATTGCATATAAATTATATGTTGTTTCTGTTAATTGAAGAAAGAAATCTACTGGCAAATATCAGTCTTAAAAAACATCTGATGACAGGTTTTTGGTTTTATGTGATTGCGGTAATTTTCATCATATTAGTATAGAAAAATTTATATACAAATTTGACTGGCAGAATTTCTCTTTGCTCAATTTATTTCGAGAAGATCATCGTTTTAGAATGTTGTTTTTCTCTCCTGCTTTTGTGTTTTCCACTTTGTTTTAATATCAGCCCGATGGATATTTGTCAACACCAGTAAGTTCGGCATAAACAGGTTGAATTAAACTTATTCTCAAAAGCAACTAATATTAAATTGACTATTCTAAAAGCATTTGCTATATCACTACTGCGGCTGATTTGAAAGAATTACAGGAACAACAAAGCAGGCTTTAATAGAAACAGCTATTCCTATAAAATTAAAAACCAATCAGGATTATATCAAATTCCAAAATCCGGATATTAATTACCTTTGTTAAATAAATCAGGTAAAGAGATAGTGCTCTTTCCATGCATATATTAGCTGACCGTTTAAAATAAGATTTTCTAAAAGAAGAGTTATTGTGATTTGTGTGAATATTTTAAATCTTACTAACAATGCCCGGCAAGGTCGCCAAAAAGCCAACTGAAACATCCAGAATTGGGGAAGGTATATATCTAACCCCTGATGTCGCGTATATTTTAAATTTACCGTATCAGCAGGTATACCAATTAATGAAAGGATTCTGGCAATCTTATAAATTTGGCGGCAAGGGCAATCAGGCTATTAATTTTTATGCGCTAATTGAGTTTTTTATATACTTCCAATTAAGGAAGAATAAGATGTCTTCTCAAAAAATTAAAACATTTCACGCTAATTTATCAAAATCACTAAGAACCAGATACCCTTTTGCACATCACAGCATTCGTACAGATTTTAAAAATATATGGGCAGAAGCAGCAGAAAATTTAATTAAAGCAGATGGCAAAAATCAATTTGACTTACTGCCGTTGTTAAATGATTTTTTACATAAGGTTACCTACGATAATAACAATATAGCAAGCAAATATTATCCCCTGGATAATACAAAAAACATTGTAGTAGACCCTAAATTCCAATTTGGTCAACCAATAGTTAATGGAACTGGAATTAAAACTAAAACCATTTACAACTTACATCTTGGAGGGGAGTCAGATGATAAAATTAGTAGGCTATATAATTTATCAGTCGATAAGGTGAAGGATGCGATCAGATTTCATACAAATGCTGCCTGAATGACTTTTCTCTTCGATGAAAATATGCCTATTTGCCTGGCGAAAGTGATACAAGTATTGGATGTCGATAATGAGTACAAAAAACCGCCAGTACACAAAATTGATCACATAACCGAACATTATAAAGCAGGGGCTGATGATCCTGATGTAGTTAGAAAGGCTAAAAGCCTGAAGGCAATTATTGTTTCCCAGGACGACGACTATAAAAATATCAGCGCAACATTTGAATTAGTAAAAAAACTAAAAGTCGGGTACGTTTTGTTTAAAACAACGCAAAAATCGGGTAGCCTTTACAATGATATTGTTATTGCATTTATAAAAGCGTGGCAGAGAGTAAAAAACGCTATTTCAGAGGATAAGCCACCATTTATGTATATTATCGAACGTACCGGGGAAATAAGCAAAAAAGAAAGATTCAATAGATAACAAATTTCTCAATTGTTCAGGCATTTGTTATTGGGAAACTGTTAGGTTAACTTGCGCACTTAACAAGGGAAAACAATAATACAGAATGACTCCTGAATACCTCGCCTCCATCATCAGCACAAGGAGAACGATCAAGCCGCAACAGATGAACGGGGAAAAAATCGACGATGCTGTTATCCGGCATATAATTTCCATGGCTGACTGGGCACCAACACATGGCCACACGGAACCTTGGCGGTTTTTCGTTTTTTCCGGTGATGCAGTTAAGAGATTTTGTAACGATCATGCCGGGATGTACCGCAATTTTACTCCTACTGAAAAATACCTGCTTGCTTCCGAAGAAAAGCTGAGCAGCCAGGGCGATCTTGTATCACACCTGATTGTTGCTGCAATGAAACGTGGTTCAAATCCAAAAATCCCGGAACGTGAAGAAATGGCTTCTGTTGCAGCAGCCGTACAGAATTTGCTTTTGGGTGCGCAAGCCTACGGCCTCGCAGCTTACT
>JAATGW010000480.1 GCA_015654495.1 Chitinophagales bacterium | reverse complement strand
TATTCCTTTTGATGGTGTTTGATCAAAAAGTTCCTCAATTTTTTTGAGGCCTTTTCCAAGTGTTCTCAGAAATGCGTCTTCTTCCTCCCGAACTACTTTACCGATAAATTATCGTTGTTGTTCGAGTTCAGGAAATACATGACTGAACTGTGAAGCAATAACGGGCATCAACTGGTAAAGCATAGGATTGTTATATCCGAGATGCGTATAATAATATCTTACTGCCCTGCGGAGAATTCTCCTGATAACATAACCTGCACCCGTATTCGAAGGCAGCTGACCATCAGCGATCGTGAATCCGATGGCACGGATATGATCGGCAATAACGCGAAATGCAACATCTTTCAGGCTATCTGTCCCTTCATATTTTTTACCGGTGATCTTCTCAGTTTCCGCAATGGTTCCAGTAAAAATATCAGTATCGTAATTGGAATGTTTCTCCTGCAATACCCTCACGAGTCTTTCGAAGCCCATTCCCGTATCAACATGTGTTGACTCCAGGGGAACAAGACTTCCATCTTTCAATCTGTTGAACTGAATAAATACATTATTCCATATCTCGATCACCTGGGGATGATCTTTATTCACCAGCAAATGACCCGGGAGTTGGTCGCGTTCCGCATCAGGTCTGCAATCCACATGAATTTCAGAACAGGGTCCACATGGGCCGGTCTCGCCCATCTCCCAGAAATTATCTTTTTTTGAACCGAAAACGATCTGCTGATCAGGAAGATATTCTTTCCATTTTTTTAATGCGATAGTTGAAGCCGGCAATTTTTCAGCATTATCACCTTCAAATACGGTAGCGTATAACCGGTCTTTTGGAATTTTATATCCTTCTGTCAGCAACTCCCAGCTCCATGCAATAGCTTCTTCCTTGAAATAATCCCCGAAGCTCCAGTTACCAAGCATTTCGAACATGGTATGATGGTAGGTGTCTACGCCAACTTCCTCAAGATCATTGTGTTTACCGCTAACACGAAGACATTTTTGTGTATCCGCAATTCGTTTATAGGGTGCCGGTTTGTTACCAAGAAAATATTCCTTGAACTGATTCATACCCGCGTTGGTGAACAATAATGTCGGATCATTCTTTACAACAATCGGAGCCGAAGGAACTATATGATGTCCTTTCGATTTAAAAAAATCCAGAAACTTCTGTCTTATCTCAGCAGATGTCATTTCCATTTATCTTTTAAATTGGGTCAATTTTTGCGGCAATCGGTTATATTTGTCGACCTTATCCGGTAAAGCGCACAAAAGTACAATATTTGATAACAGCGTTTTGCCAGGGCATCCGTTTCTTCCAGGCTATGGAGCGCATGAAAAAAGTAAAGTATTATTATAATACCAATACCCTCAGGTATGAAAAACTGGTTGTGCCGCTTAGGGTCAAACTCCTGCGGATCCTGGGTTTCATAGCTGCTACCGTTGTTACAGGCTTAATTGTTGTTGCTTTTGCATTCCGTTTTCTTGATTCTCCTAAAGAAAAGATGCTACGGATGCAATACGACCGCTCGCAGCAGGATCTGGTAACTATCAGCACAAAAGTGAAAGAACTCGAGCAGCGGATGAAAAATCTTGAAGTACGCGACAACGATGTGTACCGAACAATTTTTGAAGCGAATCCAATCCCGGACAGCGCCAGAGCCAAACAGATTGCCAGACAGCAGGAAATTAATCTTGTCTCTTCGATGGATGAAAATGAGCTGGCTTATTCCCTTTCACGAACATTGGGAATTATCAATAACAGAATACTTGCACAGGAAAAATCATATGTTGAAATTCTTGGAATGATCAAGGACAAGGAAAAAATGCTTGCTTCTACTCCGGCAATACAACCGGTGAATAATAAAGATCTCAAACGCGTTGCTTCCGGTTACGGATACCGTGTTGACCCGGTTTATAAGACAGTGAAATTCCATGCCGGCCTTGATTTTTCAGCACCACAGGGTACTCCAATTTATGCAACGGCTGATGGCCGTGTAACAACTGCCGGAAATAAAGGAAACGGATTTGGTAATCACGTGGAGATAAATCATGGCTTTGGCTATGAGACTTTATACGGACATATGGTGAGAGTTAAAGTGAGGGTAGGCCAGGCCGTAAAACGCGGTGAAGTTATAGGTTGGGTAGGCAGCACCGGAAAATCCACCGGACCGCATCTCCATTACGAAGTACATAAAGGCACCAGACCCATTGATCCTGTTTACTTTTTCTATAATGATCTTTCACCGGATCAGTATCAGCAGATACTCAAACTGGCGGCTTCGGGAAATCAATCGTTTGATTAGGAAGGAGGGAGGAGTAAGCAGGCAGTCTCCCTATCAGCGCGACGCTAATGTTTTGCTGAAAAATAACTGAAAATTTAAATCGTTGATTTTCAACTGCAAATTTTCTAGTTATATAGTAGTAGAAAACAGCCCGCAAATATCGCAAAAAAGATATTTTGAAATAGCGGAGAGGTTGATACTTTAAGAGCTTCTTTAGCGCAACTTGCGTGTTGTTCAATTTGCGAAATTTGCGGTTGAAAAAGGCAAGAGGCAAAAGGAACAGCCGGCGTTTGGAGGTTTAGTGCCTATGCACTCTCTTCTGTTGTTGTTTCTCTTTCCCTTTCTCTAGCTCTTGCTCTTTCTGAATCAGGCAATAGGCAGTCTCCCTATTAGCGCGACGCTAATGTTTTAGTGAAAAATAACTTGAAAATTTAAACCAGTGACCAGGAGGAAGCAGATTAGAAAATTCTTTCATGATCGATTTTAGTGTATAGTTTTTTCTGCCGGGAAGGCGGAATGACGGGATGACAAAGACATATACGATTTTTTTTATCCCGCCTGGCTTTCCGGCTCCCCACCTTACCGGCAAAAGAAGGAAGTTATATAGTAG
>JAATGW010000459.1 GCA_015654495.1 Chitinophagales bacterium | reverse complement strand
ATATACACGCGGGCCGCTCTATACGCCGGTGACAGTATATGATCCGCCGAAAAATCTGGGTACCCTTATGTTACCCGATGCCGTAGGTGGCGCAAACTGGCAGGGCGGTGTTCTCGATCCTGAAACCGGCATGCTCTATGTTTCTTCCAGTACCGTACTCCGGCCGATGAGTCTTGAAGCCGCACCCCAGCTCAGTGATATGAACTTCGTTGCTTATATGGGCAGTTCCCGGATCGGACCCTATGGTTTACCGTTAGTAAAGCCCCCTTATGGCCGCATCACTGCAATTGATCTCAATAAAGGCGAACACCGCTGGATGATTGCCAATGCCGATTCTCCTGAATGGATTAAAAATAATCCTGCACTCAAAGGACTCAATATCCCCCGCACAGGCCTGCCCGACCGCATAGGCATGCTCGTTACAAAAACGCTATTATTTGCGGGCGAAGGTGCGGGCCTTTATGCCTCCGATGGCGGGGGCGGTAATAAGTTCCGCGCTTACGACAAATCCACCGGCGCTATTATTTCTGAACTTGAACTCCCCGCTTTTCAGGCAGGTATTCCGATGACTTATTCTATCAATGGAAAACAGTATATCGTTGTGGCGGTGGGTGCGGTTGGGAAAGCTGGGGAGTTAGTGTGTGTGGGGTTGTGAAATATTTTGCCTCCCTGGAAAGTTCAAAGCCGTATCAATTCGTCATTTCTTGTATCATTTTGTATCATATTAAATCAGAATAATTTAGTGTCCAGAGTCTGGATTAACTATTTTTTGTATCACCATCGTCTCTCTTTGTAACATTTTGTATCATATCGTATCATATTGTATCATTTGTTCTTATATTTGCCGGATTGAACCAATTGGGCAATATGGAAACCGGAATTTATAATCACAGGATCAATCTGGACTGGGCACTGATTTCATTGCTTAGTCAGATCGACCGTTTTGATGCGGCCTGGACGTCAATAGAAAAACGTGAACAGCAGGGATTAAAGGAATTAAAATCGATCGCCACTGTCCGTAGTGTGGGGGCCTCCACACGCATTGAAGGTTCTGCGATGAGTGATGATGAGGTGGATGCATTATTAAAAAATCTGGATATCCAAAAGCTTACCGACCGTGATTCCCAGGAAGTGGCTGGTTACTTTGAAGCAATAGATCTCATTTCAGAATCCTTCGAAAACATCCGGATATCTGAAGGCTATATAAAAAATCTGCATAATGTCTTGTTGAAGTTTGGCATAAAAGATGAATGGCATAAAGGAAAATACAAACAACATAGTAATGCTGTTCAAGCTAGGTATCCGGACGGAAGCAGCCAGATTATTTTCCAGACAACAGCGCCCGGTCCTGACACAGAGGAAGCGATGAAAAATCTTGTTGCCTGGTATGACAATGAAACTGCAGCTCATCCACTGATCAAATGCGCGGTGTTCGCTTACGAATTCCTGAGTATACATCCGTTCCAGGATGGTAATGGCAGGATGAGCCGGTTACTATCTTCACTCTTGTTATTGAAGAATGGTTACAAATGGATTCAATATGTAAGTTTTGAACATGAAATCGAAAGCAGAAAATCGGAATACTATCGCGTGTTGCGCAATTGTCAGTCGCAACGCCCAAATGAAAACATCAGCGAATGGATCAGCTTCTTTTTCGATGCGTTGCAAAAGATCCAGGATCAGCTGATGCAAAAACTCAATATTTTGAAATCCGGTGAGCCACAATTAAGACCGCGTGAAAAGCTCATCGTCGGATTCATTCAAAATCATCCCGGTTGTAAATCCGGAGATATCATCAAAAGTTTGGGTATAAGCAGGATGATTGTGATCAGAATATTATCAATACTTGTTGAAAAAAATATTGTTGAGCGGCATGGTACGGGATCGGGTACGCAATACAGTATTGGTTAGATGCGCCTGGTGATGTCCTTTGCCGTTCGCATGTAAAAAAAACTGGCCCTAAATGGTCTGAATATCCCACAAACTGTAATGCCGGACCGTAAAAATGACCCAAAAAATCAGAGATGTTGGGCAATGGCCAACACTTTTTCTGTTGGCAACTTCACCTTATATGGTTTCACAATGTTTTCAACTTCAAGGTCTGGCTGTTCTCTGCTGCATCCTCACCTCGATAGCCATCGTGCCTCCGCACTTAACCGACTTATTCGATCAATTGGGAAAAAAATATCTTGTTGCGGTGAGTGCTGTGAGAAGGCGAGAGTTGGCGGGTTGTGAATGAAATTTTTGTAAATTTTTTAATAAGGCATACAATTTTATGATTGCAGTGGAAAGTATTTACAATTGTAATTAATTGGAATAACCGCTTAACCGCATTTTTTATTAAACTCAAATTCATCTAAACAATTGATGTATTTGTAAATATTCATTCTTTATGGGCATAGACAATATATCGGCCTGGGGTTGTCCATCCAAAAGATACAGAATTTCACGACGTTGTTTTTTAATTTAGCTTTATTCAACTGAATCAATTAATCAGTTGAATAAAATAAAAAGAACTTTATGGCCTCTAAAAAGATTATTACAGTATTCGGAGCAACAGGAGCCCAGGGTGGCGGCCTGGCACATGCAATTCTTAGTGACAGCAACAGTGAATTCACAGTACGTGCAGTTACGCGTGATCCTTCATCAGATAAAGCAAAAGCACTTGCAGCCATGGGTGCAGAAATCGCAGAAGCCGATCTGGCTCATCCTGAAAAAGTATTGAAAGCAATGGAGGGTGCTTATGGCGCTTTCTGTGTAACTTTTTTCTGGGCCCATTTTTCACCAGAACAGGAAGCCGCCGAAGCCAAATGCATGGCTGATGCTGCAAAGGCCGCCGGCGTGAAGCATGTGATCTGGTCAACACTCGAAGACACAAGACTACATGTTCCCCTGCATGATGACCGTATGCCTACCCTGATGGAAAAATACAAGGTCCCTCATTTCGATGCCAAGGGCGAATCCAATCGCTTTTTTACAGAAGCAGGTGTACCCACTACTTTTTTGCTAACTAGCTTTTATTGGGATAACATGATCTATTTCGGACTCGGGCCAAAGCGTGGTGAGGACGGAGTGCTTGCGATTACCTATCCCATGGGCGGCAGCAAATTATCCGGCATTGGCTCCGGAGATATCGGAAAATGTGCCTATGGTATTTTCAAAGAAGGAGAATCGCTGATCGGGAAAACAATTGGTATCGCAGGTGAACATATCACGGGTGCAGATATGGCTAAAGCACTGTCATCAGCATTGGGTGAAGAAGTGCGCTACAACAGTATCAGTCCTGAAACCTTCAGGTAATTTGGTTTCCCCGGCGCGGAAGACCTGGGTAATATGTTCCAGTACTACAAAGAATTTGAAAAAGAGTTTTCTGATGCCCGCGATATCAAAATCGCGAAGGAATTAAATCCGGAATTACAGTCTTTCGACAGCTGGCTGGCCGATAATGCAAAAAAGATCCCGCTGAGTTAAATGCTATTTTATAAAGGGATGGTCAGGTTTTGAATAATCAGAACGCTGCCATCCCTTCTGTTTTGTTTCTAAGGAATTGTTTTGCTGTACAAGCCCATCCGCCGGATTTAGCACTATAGGTTGCCGTTAGTAATGGATTATATGCCCATCTAACGGAATTCACGTGCCTGGGTGATTGTTCTAAATTTCATTTTTCCCGAATTATCGATCAGTAAATGCAGGGCAGGGAAAGAGAAAGAGCTAGAGAAAGAGAAAGACCTTCTACATCTCCAAACGTGGCTGTTTCCTACTACTATATAACTTCCTTCTTTTGCCGGTAAGGCGGTGAGCCGGAAAGCCAGGCGGGATAAAAAAACATCGTGTATGTCTTCGTCATCCCGTCATTCCTTCCCGGCAAAAAAACTATATACTGAAATCAATCATGAAAGATTTTTCTAATCTGCTTCCTCCTGGTCACTGGTTTAAATTTTCAAGTTATTTTTCACTAAAACATTAGCGTCGCGCTAATAGGGAGACTGCCTATTGCCTGATTCAGAAAGAGCAAGAGCT
>JAATGW010000066.1 GCA_015654495.1 Chitinophagales bacterium | reverse complement strand
TTAATAACCGGTACATTATTACCTTTGAAATTTACTTTCTCTTTCAGGTTGTCATATTGCTGGGCATTGACAATGGAAGTGAGTACCAGCAAAAACAGGCTTAAAAAAAATCTGCTGACCATTTCGTTCGGGCATGTAATTTTCCGTAAGGCGGCATAGCCGACTTTTAAGCACTTGAATCGCATAAATTTTGTTTGAGTTTAACTAATACTTACCGTTGTTTAATTTTATGGCAGGCTAACCGGTTGTGGAATGGCATCCATATTTACATGGTTAGGTTCTTCATTGGCTATTTTACTTTTCTTGTTACCAGCAAAAAATCGTTTTGAATGCTGTATTGAAATGGAGTTACAAAAGGGAAAATCTGCAATAGCTCATTTAGTTGATTGTGTTTTAATATCGTGGTGATTTTTGCGCGGGAAACATCGGCCTCTTCGCCATATTGGATGGTAAGATGATACCTGCGTGCAATTCTGTCCAAAGCATAAGACAACGGTACATCGTTGAATATGAAATATCCTTTTTTCCAGTCATCAATATTTATCTGCGAAAAATTTCCACGTAAAACATGATTGTCGTTTCTGTTCCAACTGATCATCTCGCCGGGGTTCAGTATTTCCGTATCGCAAGTGCCCGAGTCTTTTTGCACTGCTACCTTGCCTCTCACCAAACTGATTCTGATATCAGGCTCCTGCGGGTAGGCTTCAACGTTAAATGCTGTTCCCAGTACGGTGGTATGAATATTCCCGGTGTATACGAGTAATGGATGATTATCCTGATGAACCACATCAAAAAACACTTCACCTTCAACACGTACCCGACGTTCACCTGACTTCAGGAAATCGCTTTGATGATATAATTTGCTTCCTGAACTTAACCATGCGCTACTGCTGTCAGGCAGCACAATCCTTGTTGTTTCCAGGCCTTCATTTTTTACTTCTACCCATTGCATGCCGGAATTGTTTAGCGAGGTTTTTAAAAAACCTGTGAAATAAATTCCGGATAGTATCAGTATTCCAATTACACAGGCTGCTATGGCATATCTGAGCCAGCCTAATCTTCTCCCCGGCACGATAGTTTGCGGCTCAGGATAGAGGCGATTACGAAGATTGTTTAATATCCGATCGTCAGTTCTTGATTCAATTGCCTCATTAGTAATAAGCCACTGCGACTCCATATATTTTTCAAGTGTACGGTGGTCTGCATCTATATCCGCTAACCATCTCAGTATTAAAGTCGATTCCTCTTCAGTTGAAAGTCCCTGAAAAAACCTGTGCAATTGTTTCTCATTAATCATTGTAAGTAGTACAACACGGCGGGAAAATTCCCCCAACAGAATTTTGGAATTAATATTGAATTAATACTGGAATTTTCAACCTGAATAGATAATGATTAGATAATAAGTACAGGATTTCAATTCATTTACTTTTGAAATATGCCTGGCGAAAATGTCCGAAACATTCAGCAATTGAAAATTGAGCGGTTTGAAGGAATTTACTCCCGAACCCGCGCATCTTTGTTTAATTACATTAAAAAGTTTGCGCCGGTTGAGGACCACGAAGTAGAAGATGTAGTACAGGAATCTTATATCCGGCTCTGGGAAAACTTACATCGTATAAAAGGAAACGAAGATCCTGTGGCATTGCTCAGGACTTATGCGATTAATTTCTGTATCAATCATTTGAAAAAAACTGCGAGGCAAAAGCTAAGGGAAAAAGTTTACTATGCACAAATGCCTTCGGTTCCGGATATTCAGGATGAAATTCAGTACAAGTATACTGTAAAGGAATACAGACGCTTACTGGAGTCCATGCCGCAGCAACGCCGGATGGTTTATCAATTGGTGAAGGAAAATAATTTAAGCTATAAGGAAATTTCTGAGAAATTAGGAATCAGCACCAAAACCGTAGAACGTCATATAAATGAAGCCCTGCGCACCCTTCGAAATAAAATTTCAATGGAACAACTGCAGGCTGTTCTTATATTGATCGGGACTTCAATAAAAATAAACTCCTGAATCCAGCTTTTTGCCCAAATTAAATATACAGCCTATTGTTTCGGAGGCGCAGGTGGTCTTTTTAAAATAAGACTGTCGGGAGGATAATTTGCTTTTAAAGAATCCATTTGGTCCTGGGCCCAGTTTATAAGAATATTTCTTTCATCAACAGAAATTTTTGCCTCCGGATGGCTACCTAGCCAGGTGTAAGAAGAAAGTGGCATTTCATTTTCTTTGACGGTCTCTATAACTTCTTCCAGTTTGTGATTCTGTACAGCGATTGGCCGGGTTGTAAATTCTGAAAAATTCAGATGACGTTTTCCATCTTTTACATGATTAGCAATCCATGCGGCAAAAGGCTGTATAGATGCATACCAGGGATAATCTGTTTTGTTGGAATGACAATTGTAACAGGCTTTCTCAAGGATACCTTTCACATCATCCGGCATCGGGTATTTTGTGGAGATATGATGTGTATTATCGTTGGAGATATTTTTTTCGGGTCTGAAAAATTGAGCGATTATGAGTATTACGATCAGGGCTATCAGAATTTTTCTCAGCATATTCAGGGATTAAGGTTTTAATTTTTTTTGAACTGAACTAATGATAAAATAACAGTTTCAGATACCCAAATTAAACAAAACGAAACTGAATTCCGATTTCAAATTCAGGGTCTGCTGTTTAAGTGGAATATCAATTTAGAATTATACAGTTGCTATCATCCGCTGAGGTGTTTTTATCTTCCTTCCGCTGTTATTTTCTCTGAATCTGATGATGTTTTACCCTTGGAACGCCCTATGGGCTTGAGTTATATTTGAAATTATTTATACCGGTATTTATCGCTCTCCGCCGCAGGCGGATGGTTGGTTAGCTAATTCGCTTTCGGCGGATAGATTGATATCGTGGGTGTGCCTGGGTATCAGGGCACATCCACGATATCCATTTGTCAAAAATTGGAGGTGGAGGCGGGGGAGGGGAGGGCCCGCAGGGCGGGCTGCCGGGGAAATAGACGGGCATTGAAGCGATGCACTTTCAGGAGTGAAAATCCATTCCAGCTTTGCCGGTAATAAGTACCCGGGTGGAGGCGTTTTTATTTTCCGAAGACGTGCCTCCGTACTTTTGAGTATCAATATGCAGCAAAGTTTATGGGAAGTATCCAAAACCGTGTAAAAAAGCAGGCATTAATTAGGCAGAAAATTGGTGTAAAATTTCGAGTTTCTAAAAACGGTTTCAGTAGTTATGACCAGTCAGGGTTTGCCAGATTATATCATAAACTTCCGTTGCCTGGATGCTTTCCTTCACTGTTAATTTATCAGCAATAATCAAAGGATGAAAGGCCTGCAGAGCCGTGGTATTTCCATGCGATCCTTTGATAAGATTTGCATCCAGGGGAATCACATCCATCACATAGCGAAGGCCGGATTTTTTCCTCAGCAATTTGTAGCCGGCCCGGAGTTTTGAAGTCATAAACATCTCCACCGGATCATAGCCAGGCTTCTTATGAATATCAACAATACGTGCGTAATCCGGGGCAACATTATCGTCGAGCCAGAAATAATAGGTGAACCAGCAGTCATTCTCCGAAACAATTACAAGGTCTCCGGAACGTTCGTGGTTGATATGAAAGGCTTTCTGCGCTTCCTTGTCAAGAATATGCCTGATGCCGGAGACGGACTTTATTTTTTCGAGCAGTTTCGTTTTCACTGATGGATCGTTCAGATATATATGTGCGATCTGATGATCAGCTACAGCAAACGCCTTTGATGCGCCTGCATCAAGAAGTTCCAACCCTCTTTCTACCCTGATCTGTAACAGGCCAGCCTCCCGAAGTATACGGTTAATGTGGATCGGACGACTGACAGGTGCTATTCCATATTCAGAAATAAGGATAATTTCTGCATTTTTTTCAGAATAATAATCGACCAGCTGTTTTACAACCTCATCAATCTCTTTGAGTTCATTCTTAATCACCCCCAAATCAGGTCCCGATTTTTGAAGACAGTAATCAAGATGTGGCAGGTAAATAAAGGTTAGTGTTGGATCATATTTTTTATCCGTGTAAACAGAAGAATCTGCAATCCACCTAGTCGATTTGATATTGGCGCCGGGACCCCAGAACTGAAATAAGGGAAACTGACCAAGCTCTTTCTGCAATTCGTCTCTTAATTCCGCAGGATGCGAATAACAATCCGGAAGTTTCCTGCCATCCGCCAGATAATTGGGTCTGGGAGTAACCGAAAAATCTGCTGTGGAATACATATTATACCACCAGAACATAAATGCGCATGTGAACCGCGGATCAAGTTGTTTAGCCTTATCCCAGATTTTTTCACCGCGTACAAGTTTGTTCGATTGCTTCCAGAATTTTATCTCGGCATCCGCATGATCATACCAGCCATTTCCTACGATACCATGCTCCGAAGGCCATTTGCCTGTTACATATGTTGACTGGACTGAAGTGGTTACCGCAGGGAGCATCGGCTCGATGCGGCTTGAAGGATGTTTTGACAACCACGATCTAAGAAAGGGAGTGTACTCGCCTATCAATCCGGAAGACAGGCCCACAATATCTATAACAACTGTTTTCTTCATTGTTCTTTTTCAAGCAGGTTCTTTACCCATTGTAATTCGCGTATTATTGAATCTTTCAGGGGTAAACGTAAATTTTCCGGAATAACTTCCCATGTATATGTTTCTACCTCCAGCTGGTGAGTGAAGGGTTCGTTTTTCTGAATCTCAATTACTTCTGTAATGGCGTCCTGCGTTGATACCAGATTTCCGAATACGCTTTCGGCAATGGGTACATGAAAATGGGAACGCCATTCCTTTACTCCCTTGCGATCTCCGTCGGCAAGCGCTTCCGGCAGATCACGGTAGCGGATTAATTCATCGGTTCCATTTCTGGCGACTACCTGGTGCAGGTACACCGGCTCGTTAAATTTTGCGAATGAATTCAACACATCTTTTCTTAATTCGGGAGATTCCGGCATATCCGCCTTGAGAGCGGCGCTGATCTGAATTTTGCCTGTCCTTATACCTTTTTCTTTATACAACTTTATAAGCTGCCTGTGTGGTTCATACCCGATTGCGAAATGGCACACGTCATAACACAAACGTATATGCGATTTCAACATTTCTTCCGCATGCTTTTCAGGAACCTGAAATTCGGTTCTGATAAGTTCAGTCGCAACAGGGACGAGTTCGTTTTCATACCACTCAAGAAATTCAGTTCCTGTTTCAAGTATGCCGTCGGGTTCGGGTTCGATATCAAGATGCATAACAATACCCGAAAAATTAGCGACCTGAACAAGATATAAAGCGATTTCTGCGATATGAGCTGTTGCCAGATTCCTTGCCTGCTGTAATTCAGAATCGTTTTCAAACCAATACCTGTAACTCAGCGGTGAGGTTGAAATTCCCCCTTCCATTCCTTCAGGCAACAGATTAATCAGTATATCAAAAAGTCGTTTGGTGTAAACAACACGTTCGCGCGTGGTCCAGTCGGGCGCGTGTACCTGTTCTTTCACCCTGGTATGATGAAATCCTCCATAAGGAAAGCCATTCATGGTGAACACGTAGGCCTGGTTATCTTTCAGCCAGGATTTGAATTCTTCCAGGTTGGCGGGTTTTATGAGCTCCTCACTTGCGATATGGGATAACCGAAGGCCGATTCCCATTGGAGCGTCAGGAGAAAGGGATTGTTTGATATCAGGAAAATTCAATTGCAGTGCATCAAAATGATCCTTCCAGGATTCGCCTGCATGTATATTCGTACAATAACTAAGATGGCCGTGTTTGGTAAACATAAACGGTTATGCCAATTGCATTAAAGATCAAAGAAACAAATTTCTAACCGGAAACATCCATTGCTTATGCGGTGACCTTTCTTGCAAACCCGGCTCCGCTTATGGAATGAAGTTGTTCGCCGGCCTGTACCAGAAGAGACGGGTCCATTTCATGAACTTCTACTCCCTTGCCGATATCTTTTAAAAGCATAATGGTGAGCTGACCTCCAAGATGTTCACGAAATTCATTCAGTCCCTGTAAAAGCGGTGAATTTTTTTCCTTTACCTGCATCAGCGGATGTGTGATTTCAAAACCCAGATCCAGGATGAGTTGTATAATACGATGTGCTTTATCAGGATCCAGCATCCCGACCAGAGCTGAATACCATGTATCCAATGCAATACCCATGGCAACTGCTTCACCATGTAATACACTGAATTGAGACAGCTGTTCAATTTTATGTGCGCTCCAGTGCCCGAAATCCAAAGGACGTGAAGAGCCAAGCTCAAATGGATCGCCTCCTGAAATATGCTCCAGATGCAGGGCCGCGCATCTCCTGATGAGTTCATTCATTACAGGCAGATTTCTCTGCTGAAGGCGTAAGGCATTTTCTTCAATCCAATCGAAAAACAATTCGTCTTTTATAAGCGCCACTTTTACAGCTTCGGATATGCCTGACCGCCAGTTACGGTTATCAAGTGTGAGTAAAAACTGATCATCATTTATTACAGCCACCGGAGGCACAAAACTTCCAAGGAAATTTTTCTTTCCGAAAAAGTTTATTCCATTCTTAACACCCACACCGGAATCATTCTGCGAAAGAACAGTTCCCGGAATACGGATATGTTTAATACCACGATGCGCT
The DNA here is from genome assembly GCA_015654495.1 of Chitinophagales bacterium. GTDB lineage: Bacteria > Bacteroidota > Bacteroidia > Chitinophagales > Chitinophagaceae > Pollutibacter. Next base: position 675 of record JAATGW010000066.1, on the reverse strand, counting down.
ACCGCAGCGGCATACCCGGCCAGATCAAGTACTGCACCACCACCGATTGCAATTAGGTAAGAGTGCCGGTCAATACCATGAACATGTACGGCTTCGAGAATCTGGTTAAACCAGATGCTATTGTTTTTTGCTGTTTCGCCTCCGGGTACCACAACAAAATCCTGAATCAGCTGAAACTGTTTTTCAGAAGAGAAATAAATTCTTATTTTCTGAACCAGGCTATTATTTGCTTTCACAAGGCCCTCATCCAGTACAAAAAGTATTTTTTGAACTGTACCCGTTTCCTTCCTTTCTTTCAGGAAATCCAGTAATAAATTGTTTCCGCTGCTGAACAGATCAGTAGTGAAAAACACTTTATAATTGAACTGCACACTGAATGTCTGCTCGATATAATTCATACGCAAATTTACTATTCAACTTCTTTCTGTATATGTACAATTCTGTTAAGAGCCAATTAAAGCATTTGTTACAGTCTCAAGTCACCGCAAAAATTTTACCCAGCAACATCGAAACCGGCAACAACAGGATGATTCCCAGCGCAAGGTAAAGGTTCCCAAATGCCATCGCCCAGGATGCGTTCATCAGAATCAAACCAATCACACCTGCTTTCACTGCTTTGCCAATATTAGGGCCAACTGGTGATTTCAATGCTTTCAGTAGGGGCCCAAAAATCAT
>JAATGW010000334.1 GCA_015654495.1 Chitinophagales bacterium | reverse complement strand
TGTGCGTAATATAGGTGGCATTGCCCGTTCAGCGCTTGTTTGTGGTGCGCAGGCAATCATTATTCCTGATCGTGGCGTTGGCGCCCTTAATGAAGAGGCAATGAAAGCATCAGCTGGCGCTCTTGAAAAAATTATGGTTTGCAGGGTTAGCAGTTTGCTTAAAGCTGTGGATAGCCTGCATCTGAATGGATTTAAGGTAATGAGCAGTGATCTCAACGCAGAAACTGAAATAACAGCTGTTGATTTCAAAGAACCATCATGCATAATAATCGGAAGTGAAGATAAAGGGGTGCAGCCCTACATGAGTAAGGCTGCTGATATCCGTTTCCGTATCCCGATGAAAGGAAAATTCGACTCTTTTAATGTGAGCGTGGCAACGGGAATTATTCTTTTCGAAGCAATGAAGCAAAGGGGATATTAACCAATTATCTCTTCAATCTGAATGTAGCTTCTGAAAGTGATGTGTTTACCTTTGCCCATACACAAACACCATTCTCATAATAATAAGTATGGTGATTCCCATCAGGCAAATAAAGTTCGTACAGGTGTGGCTTTATCATTTTGATCGCAATGAACTGTTGTAAATTCTCTGAAAATATTTTTGCCAGATTGGCCGGTTCTGCGTTCATCAGGCATGCCGTAGTGTAGATTATTTTTTCGTGGATTGTTTTTACAGTTGACTCTTCCTGCAACAAATACCTGTCACTGGCCCAGTTGATTTTCATGTTTACTTTCTCCTTCCCGTTAACCTTTCGCACCAGCGAACTCTGTTTTAACTGGCCGCCCGAAAATGCAGCTTTGATCAATGAATATATTTTGAAATCCACTACCAGCATTTCAAGATTTACATTCGATTCAATAATGTACTCAGTAGCCTGAGCGTAAATTTTTTTCATCGCATGAATCTGCCCAATTACTGTATTGTTTTTCAGAACGTCATAATAAAGGTCATTAGCTTCTTCTTTGTTCTGAGCAAACGAAGCGCCCTGAATAAAAGATAACGCGAGAAAAACTGCGATTGTCCTAAACCAATTCCTCCTGACAAAGAGGAAATCCGGAGGAGAATATGTACTGCGATTCTGCACCATAACTTTCCATTGAAACAAAATATACATGGCAAGCAGTACTGATCAGCAACCTTTAATAAGATGACAACTAAAAGTCCGGATCTGTTACAAAAATATAACAAATTTAATTCCAGTTTAGCCTCCTGTATTAAATGATAGCGCATACTATATCCGGAGATAGTCTTGTTTCGTAATTTGCAGAAATAATTATCCGAGTGATGCAGCAGGTTCAGTTGGTTGAATGTCCGCGCGATGCAATGCAGGGTTGGCCTGTAATGATTGAAACAAAAAATAAAATCCGGTATCTCGATGCCCTGCTGCAATGTGGTTTCCACAGCATTGATTTTGGCAGTTTTGTTTCGCCTAAAGCAATTCCGCAAATGGCGGATACGGCCGATGTTACTGAAAGCCTTGATAAAAAAGGATCGGATACCGGCCTTCTGGCAATCATCGCTAACCTGCGCGGAGCCGAACAGGCTGCATCTTATGATAAGATCGGTTTTCTTGGCTTTCCCTTTTCTGTTTCACCTACATTTCAGCAAAGGAATACAAACAGCTCAATCCAGGAATCGCTGAAGCGTGTAGAGGAAATAAAAAAATGCTGCGACAAAGCAAACAAAAAGCTGGTCATTTATTTATCAATGGCATTCGGAAATCCCTATGGCGACGACTACAATGAATCAATTGTCAGCGACTGGGCTTTACAAATTGCAGGAATGGGTGTCGGCATTATATCACTGGCAGATACAGTAGGTGTGGCGGATGCGGAGCAGGTGTACCGGTTAACCAGCACTGTTATTCAAAAGATACCCGATGCAACAATCGGTGTGCATTTGCATTCAACTGCTGAGAACTGGCGGGAAAAACTCGACGCCGCATGGGTGGCAGGCTGCAGGAGATTTGACGGGGCTCTCAAAGGAATCGGTGGCTGCCCTATGGCCGGAAATGACCTGGTAGGAAATATGAATACCGAGTGGATGTTGCAATATTTTGAAGATAAAGCTGTCGATACCGGGATCGACAAAGTTCAGCTGAAGAAATGCATCGGAATCGCCGAAGAGATATTCATTTCGTGAATGCAGAAAAAATAAAAGAATAACAGAATGGATTTTCATCTCGGATTAGATCCTGCTCCATTAGCGGAGAAAATAAAAATGCGCGATAAGATATTATTATCGGGTTCCTGTTTTACTGAACATATGGGCGCAAAACTGAGGGCTCATAAATTCAGAATATTGGAAAATCCGCATGGAATTCTTTTCAACCCTGTTAGCATTGCTTCTTCTATTCAGGACTACATTGAAAACAAAGTTTACGCTGAATCTGATCTGATTGAAGAACAGGAACTATGGTCAAGCTGGAATTTTCACAGCCGCTTTTCTCATGCTGATAAGATCACTGCGATTCAACTGATGAATGACTCGGTAAGTAGCGCAAATATTTTTTTGAAGAATGCGGACTGGCTTTTTCTTACGCTTGGCTCGGCGTTTGTTTATCAGCTTCCTGATCAGAGGATTGTCGCCAATTGTCATAAATCACCAGCCGTGCAGTTTCAGAAACGACTGCTTACTGCTGAAGAAATTCTGGCTTCTTTCGAAGAAATGCTGTACAGGCTTCGCATATTTAATCCTGCTCTGCGCATCATTTTTACAATCAGTCCGGTAAGGCATGTAAGAGATGGGCTCATTGACAATAACCGGAGCAAAGCTGTATTGATACAGGCCGTACATCACATAGTAAACAAATTTGAAAGGCTGTTCTATTTTCCCGCTTACGAGCTTGTGATTGATGATTTAAGAGATTACCGGTTTTATGCTGAAGATATGGTACACCCGAATTACCAGGCTACGGAATATGTGTGGCAGAAATTTGCAGATAGCTGTATTGCGCCCGATGCGAGGGAGTTGATGAAAGAAATAAATAAACTGAATGCAGCAAAACTGCATTTGCCAATACATCCTGGATCTGTGAGTCACCGGAAATTTATGATTAAGAGTCTGGAGCAGGCCTATCAACTTTCGGCGAAATATCCATTCCTTGATTTTACAGAAGAAATCGGCTATTTTTCAAATGAAGGAAACTAAATTTCAGTGCGACAGGATACTTGCTTTTCTGGAGGGTCTGGATCCGGATTTTCAGTTGCCCGATGGCGTTAGTATCATGAATCCGTACGCAGTTCCCGGGGACTTGTATTTCGCGCGTCAGTTTTACAGAAAATTTTACAGCGACAATAATACCCGCTGTTTTGTCCTTGGCATGGATCCCGGGCGACTCGCCGGCGGAATTACGGGGATACCATTTACAGATCCTCTGAAACTTGAAATCAACTGTGGTACAGCAAATAACTATGCAAAAAAATCTGAGCTTTCTGCTGATTTTATTTACAGCATGATTGCCAAAGCCGGTGGTACAGACCGATTCTATCGTGATTTTTTTTTCACTGCTGTATGTCCTTTGGGCTTTGTAAAAGATGGCCGGAACATGAATTATTATGATGACCGCATGCTGCTGATGAATTCTGAATCATTTATTGTTGATAGCATGAAGAAACAGCTGGCTACGATCGCCTTTCATCCAACCGCTTTTTGCCTGGGCGAAGGCACCAACTTCAGGCATCTCTCTTTTTTGAATGATAAGTACCGGTTTTTCGACAAGATAATTCCCCTGCCTCATCCACGATGGGTAATGCAATACCGTCGTAAACAGCTGGAGGAGTATATAGATCTCTATTGTAAAAAACTTTTGAATGTTGAAAATGGGAGAAACTGATATGAAATTTTCTTTAAACAGATCGGGTTGTCATTGCAAACGCGTCATATTTTGGGCTAAAGCCCGATTCCTGACTAATTTTTACACCCCAGCTGAAGCTGGGAGCTATTTAAACAGCCATACCT
>JAATGW010000029.1 GCA_015654495.1 Chitinophagales bacterium | reverse complement strand
TTGGTAGCAATCCACCAATACCAGCTTTCCACCTTTTTCTTTGTCATAAGCCACATGCCTGTAAATGCTGTAGCTGCTGCAAAAGCATCAGGAAGCGGTATCGCCTCCTTCGCAAAATTGTGTTTTGAATACTGCAAGGCAAGGTAAATCGATATAAAACAGAAGGCAAAAAACATCCATTGCTGCAACAGGTCCTTACGCGAACTATCTGTAATATGAACTACATGCTCTTTTTGTTCATTTGTGCGCGCCCAGTTAAACCAGCCATAAATACTCATAATGCTGTAAAAAATATTCACGCTTGCTTCACCAAGGAGATGTGCCTGAATACTGATATACACATAAATCACGGTATTTATAAGACCGACAGGGTATACGAGTATATGTTCTTTTTTTGAAAACCAGACGCTGGCGATACCTGTAAAAACAGCGATATATTCCTGCAGCGTAGTATTGCGCATTCCTTCTGTAAACTGATACCAGATACTTTCCATGAGCGGATCAAAAATCAACACTAATTTTTATCTGGCCTAATGAATCTTTGCTTTTATTTGCTGAGTTTTAAATGGTTTGCATTTAAAAATCGCAGTATTAGGTGCGGACTGGTAGGAAGTGTAATAGCAGGCGACCTCTCTTCAGAACATGATGTGACGGCTTTTGATATAAATGCCGCAATACTTGCATTGGTTCAGAAAAAATATCCCCTGGTAAAAATTGTAACTGCAAACCTGAAAGATTATGCTTCCTATAAAGAATGGCTGGATGGTTTTGAACTGGTAGTAACTGCAGTTCCGGGGTTTATGGGATTTGATACATTAAAAGCGGTTATTCTTTGTGGTAAGCTGATCGCAGATATTTCTTTTTCTCCTGAAGATACCCTGCAACTGGGCGAGCTTGCAAAACAAAACAACAGTACTGTAATAACCGACTGTGGCGTGGCTCCTGGTATAAGCAATTTTGTTGTAGGCAGGTACAATGAAATAATGGAAATTGAAGCAATGGAGATTTATGAAGGTGGTTTACCTGAAATCAGGAAAAAACCTTTCGAATACAAGGCACCATTTTCCCCGGTAGATGTTATTGAAGAATACACGAGACCTGCGAGGATGCTGGAAAACGGACATATTGTTTCAAGGACTGCATTAAGTGATGCGGAATATATGGACTTTGAAGGAGTAGGTACACTTGAAGCATTTAATACTGATGGCTTGAGATCATTATTAATCACAATGCCTTATATAAAAAATCAAAAAAAACACTGCGCTACCCCGGGCATATCGCGCTGATAAAGGCATTAAAACAAGGTGGATTTTTCGACGAAAAAAAACTGGATATCGGTGGCGCCAGTATTAGTCCGATCGAATTTACAAGCCGTATCCTGTTCAGGGAATGGCGGCTTGCTCCTGATGAAAAAGAGTTTACTGTTCTCAAAATAATTCTTAAAGGAAGAATGAATGGCAATGATGAAACGCTTCATTTTTATCTGCTCGACAGGTTTGCTGAAGCAACCGGTATCAGTTCCATGAGCCGAACCACAGGGTATACCTGTACTGCAACAGCCAACCTGCTGGCAAAAAAACTATTTTCTGAAAAGGGTGTTTTCCCTCCTGAACGGGTAGGTAATCATGAAGCATGTTATGATTTTATCATGCAGTATCTGAAAGAGCGTGGAGTGATATTAAAAAAGAAGCAGCAGGTGAACCCGCTGCTTCATAAAAATATACCGGTAAAATAAATTATTCTGCTTCTGCAACAACTTCATTCACTTCAGGAATCATTCTCTTCATCATTCCTTCAATTCCTGCTTTCAGTGTGATCATTGATGATGGACATCCGCTGCAGCTTCCCTGTAACATCAGTGTTACCACGCCATCATCAAATTTCTTAAACTGAATGGCGCCTCCATCCATCTCAACTGCCGGCTTCACATAATTTTCAAGTAATTCTTTTATACGTTTTACCACATCGCCGTCTTCAGAAAGAACGATATTCTGACCTTCTTTCTGAATGGCCGGAACTTCATCTTCATTGATCACCGTTTTACCTTCTTCCAGATATTCTTTAAGAAAACTTCTGATCGCGGGTTTTATATCTTCCCAGTCAGTGTCCGGAGTTTTAGTCAGTGTAACAAAATTGCTTGCTATGAAAACACTTTTCACAAAGGGAAAACCGAATAATTCGTTTGCCAGTGGTGAAGGTTTAGCACTGTCTACATCAGGAAAGTCGATGCTCTTGCCCGGATACAATAACTTGTTTGCTACAAATTTCATTGTTTCGGGATTGGGGGTCATTTCAGTGTAAATACTGATGACGAGGTTGCCAGTTTTAATCATATCCACCTGTTTCAATTGTGAACTACAAAAATAGTGACAAGCGGGGATTTTTACAGGTTTAGTTTGGGTTATAATGTATTTTCATGACAATATTGCGCGAATACCTATTTATTAACCATAATAGTCAGTTATGATATCGGCAAAAATCGAAAAAGCACTTAATCAGCAGGTTTTACTGGAAGCAGAATCATCTCAGGTTTATCTGGCGATGGCTTCATGGTCCGAAGTTGCGGGCCTGAGCGGAATAGCTACTTTCCTGTTTAAGCATTCAGACGAGGAGAGGCTTCATATGCTTAAACTCGTGAAATTTATCAATGAACGTGGCGGTCATGCTGTGATTCCTGCGCTAAACCAGCCGGCACAGAAATACAAAAGCATCCGGGAACTTTTTCAGGAAGTACTTACGCATGAAGTATTCGTGAGCACCGAAATCAACAAACTCGTTGATATCTGCCTTAAGGAAAAAGACTATACGACTCATAATTTCCTGCAATGGTATGTAAGTGAGCAGATTGAAGAGGAGGCACTTGCCCGAAGGATCATGGATAAATTAAAGCTTATCGGTGATGATAAAGGTGGTCTCTATATTTTCGATCGTGATCTGCCGGGGATGGCTATGGAGTGAGACGGGAGTCGGGAGTCAGGAGTCGGGAGTCGGAAACTGGGGGCTGGGGCTGGTGTCAACAGCCAATAAGGCTTAAGACTTTTAGCTTAAACTTCACCGTCCGAAAATATATAAAGAAAAGGCCGGCTCACTGAGTGAGCCGGCCTCGTTTTCGTAATACCGGGTTTTTCGGATGTTATTTATTACCTGTTCAGGATAAATCTTGAATGGTGCCGTTTACCGTTCTTTTCAATTTCGACGATATAGGTTCCATTAACAATATTCATCGGCAGGGTAAGTTTCAACAGTATTCCTGTTCTGCCTGGCTGTGATTGCTGATACATGACCGCGCCCTGCATATTCAGTACCCTCAGTTTCAGGTTTTCCTGTGTACCGAGTTCTTTAGGGAACTCAAGGAACAATACTCCTGTATTATTCGGGTTCGGATAAACCAGGAAGCTGTGATTATTCTTACTGATGATTACCTGTCTCACCTCAGAATAGCTGACCGGCATTCCGTTTCTTGCCGCTTTCCTGATTCTGTAATAGGATGTACCATCGTAAGGACTGACATCAGCAAATCTCCTCACCAGGTTCTTACGGTCATTCTTTGATACAGTTGTGGTCTGTAATGATTCGAAATTCTTGCCGTCAGATGATCTTTCAATCGTAAAGTCTCCTTCTGTCTGATCACCTGAAGTCCAGTTCACTTCCACAATATCATTACCTGCTTTCACATCAATGGTTCCGTTAACAGCGATCCTTGAATTTCCACCAGACTGTGCGTTTGAGATTACCTCGATACCGGAAATCTTCGCATTATCGGTTACCCCTGTGAGTGTGATCGTCATGTTTCCATCGGCCACATTAACATCAGTGAAGCTTTCAATTACTGCTGTTGCACCTGCCCCTGCTTTCGCTACGATATCATAGTTAGTAAGGGTCTTCTGTCCGCCTTCGATATTCACATTAAAGATCCTGTTGCCTGGTGTTGTGAAGAAAATCTCAGCAAAATGAAGCTTCACAGAATATGCACCATTCGGAACCGGAATACTGTAGGTTGTATTACCCCAGCGTTCGGTCTGGTACAACAGGTCATTGGTTGTGTTTGCTATCGGCAGTGTTTCCCCGGACGCACTTCCTCCCGTGAAGTACTGGTCCGCTGACCACACCTCTGTTCCGAATGTGTGACCAGGACCACCTGCTGCCAGCCTGATATGTGTTACCGGTATACCCACTACCACATCTGCCTTGAACTCATCTTCCACAAACAATCCATCGCTGTCCAGCGCTTTCACTTTGATATTTGCTGTTCCTGTAAGATTTGATGCAAATGTCAGCGTGAGGTTGGTGCCACTGATACTGGCTCCTGTTACAAGCGCTGTATTCGTGTTGCCACTTACACTCAGTGTAATATTGGCTGGTCCTTTCTCATCTGTGAACGTACCTGCCAGGCTGATCACTTTGGTAGTTGTACCCATTGTCACTGACTGATCAGGAATCGGTGTTGTTACCACCGGCGGCGTGAGTACTGCTGCTACTGTTACCACAAACACATCTTCCACAAACAGTCCCTGTGCATCCGTTGCCTTTACCTTCACTGTAGATGTTCCCGTTACACCGGTACCAAATGTGAGGGTAAGGTTGGTTCCTGAAACCGTAGCCCCTGTTACCAGTGCTGTATTTGAATTACCACTAACCGTTAGCGTTATATTCGCTGCGCCACCATTATCCGTGAAGGTATTGGCCAGGCTGATCACTTTGTTCGCTGTGCCTGCATTTACTGACTGATCAGGAATCGGATTACTTACAACAGGCGCTGTATTAGCTCCCGCAATAACCTTAATTACTATCACATCTTCTACCGACAGACCCTGTGCATCACGGGCTCTGATTCTCATAGTTGATGTTCCCTGAACACCTGCACCGAAGGTGAGCGTAAGATTGGTTCCTGTGATGGTTGCCGTAGGAATCATTGCAGGATTGGAATAGGCCGAAACTGTTAATGTGAGGTTTGCTGCGCCGCCATCATCATTAAACACATCTGCAAGACTGATAATGCTGCTTGTCTGACCGAGCGGATACGTGAAATCAGGTAACTCATTCACTATTACCGGTTTGGTATTGGCTGCCACAGTCACCACAAACTCATCTTCCACAAACAAAGTCTCAGCATCTGTCGCCCTCACTTTTATTGTTGCTGTGCCCGACTTGCCTGCACCGAAAGTAAGCGTAAGGTTACCACCGCTGATTGTTGCTCCCGTAACCAGTACTCCATTGTTGTTACCA
>JAATGW010000110.1 GCA_015654495.1 Chitinophagales bacterium | reverse complement strand
GGATTTGCACCGGCAGCAACATTTTTCAGCCCTTCAGTAATGATAGACTGAGCAAGAACTGTAGCTGTAGTTGTGCCATCACCAGCAACATCAGCAGTTTTTGATGCAACTTCTTTTACCATCTGGGCGCCCATGTTTTCGATTGGATCTTCCAGATCGATTTCTTTAGCTACGGTAACACCATCTTTAGTAATAGAAGGAGAACCGAATTTTTTTTCAAGTACCACATTACGGCCTTTTGGACCGAGGGTTACTTTTACAGCGTTGGCAAGAATATCAACCCCTTTTTTCATTTTATTACGGGCGTCGATACTGAAAAACAATTGTTTTGACATAAACGATTATTTTGAATGCGTTAAAGTAAAATCAAGATATAAATAGAAAGGAGCCTTATACTACAGCCAGGATGTCAGATTCTCTCATGATGAGATAATCAAGGCCTTCAATTGCGATTTCAGTTCCGGAATATTTTCCGTATAGAACAGTATCACCTGCTTTTACTGACATGGGTTCATCTTTTTTCCCAGGGCCTGCAGCAACTACTGTTCCGCGCTGAGGTTTTTCTTTGGCAGTATCCGGAATAATGATTCCACCTGCAGTTTTTTCTTCAGCAGGAGCTGGTTTCACGATTACCCTGTCATGCAATGGGGTAATGCTTAACTTCTTAGCCATAGCTTTTTTGTTTTTAATTTAAATTGTTGAAGTGGTATTTCTGAATGCCTGTGTATATCCAGATGAAATATTATGGAAAACGACAAGCGTGCAAATCCCAACACAAATCAGACCAATCCAAGGTAGCGGGAAAACTTGACAGGAAAAAAGAAAAAATTTCCAGATTGCACATGCCCTGTCAGACCCGGTTTATGCGGGATATGTCAATTTTGCATGAACCCCTGTTTTATTCCTTTTTCCGCATATATTTGCGCCCCAAATCAGTTCTTTATCATGATCAGCAGAAGAAATATCCGGGTCAAAGTGATGCAAACCCTGTACGCGGTTGAAACCAGTGAACAAGCTATTACAGCGGATAAAGCAGCAAAAATGCTTGAAAATCAGTTTGAGCAAACCCGCCAGCTGTTTACATTCCTGGTTAATTTTACCCTCAATATTGCCCGTTACGCTGAAACGGATTCCCGCAGGAGGGCTTCAAAGCATCTCCCTACGCAGCAGGATCTGGAAGTCAATATCAAAATTGCTGGTAATACGCTTCTATGGCAGATTTTAGAAGCAACAGGATATCAAAAAACAATTTCTGATCTTCATATAAACCGGTTCGACAATCCTGAACTGACCCAGAAAATTTACAGACAATTTGCGGAGACTCCCGAGTACATTGAATATATCGCTAAAGGTTCAAGAGAAAAGAAAGACGAAAAAAACATCATCGAATTTTTATTTAATTTCCTGGTCCTCCCAAGTGAAGATGTGATCAGTTGGCTGGAAGAGAATTTTATAAGCTGGGATGACGATGGTGAAATGATCCAGCAGATGATGCTTGGACTATTTCAGAAGCCGGCTTCCTATGATTTTACCCAGATGATCAGTGCGGAAAAATTAAAATTCGGGAGAGACCTGCTCAAAACAGTGCTTGATAAAAGAGAAAATACCCTTGAGCTGATAAAACCCAGACTTAAAAACTGGGACTCAGAAAGGATTGCTGTACTGGATATGATTCTGATGCGGATGGGTGTGGCTGAGCTTTTGTACTTTGAAACAATTCCGACAAAGGTTACAATTAACGAATATATCGACCTGGCAAAGGAATACAGTACTGCTCAAAGCGGACAATTTGTGAATGGAATACTGGACAATATTCATAAAGAGCTGGAAACTGAAGGTAAGCTTGTAAAAGTTGATTATAAAAAACAGCCCTGAATCCCTAATTTTGCAGTCCACAATTTATAATAATGAAAGCAGCAATTTCCATTTTTGTCGTTTTCGTAGCGGTTGCATTTTTTCTTATGACACGCAAGCCTTCATCGGATATGCAAACTGCAACATTGTCTGAATTAAACGGACAAAGCGCTATTCTTGCAATGGATTCAAAAAATTTTACAGAAATCGAGTGGCTGGATTCAGTTAAACATGTCGGTCAGGTTAAAAGCGGCGAAAAAGTATTGCTTTCCTATCGGTTTAAAAACACGGGTCAAAAACCATTGGTGGTAAGCAATGTAATTGTTTCCTGCGGATGTACAGTGGCGGAAAAGCCTGAGGAGCCGATTGCGCCTGGTGAAGAAGGAGTAATTAAGGCTGAATTCAACAGCACCAACCGGGTTGGAACCAACCATAAAACAATTACAGTTCATACAAATACGACGAGGCCGATCAGTACACTCAGTTTTGATGTTGATGTAGTTGAGTTGACTAATTGAAATGAAATTTACTATAAACAACAAACAACATGTATTCAATTTCCAATTTGTTGCAGGCGGCTCCTAATGCAGGGATGATGCAACTGGTTTTGCTGGGAGGAATGATCCTGGTATTTTATTTTTTTATGATCAGGCCTCAGGCCCAGAAAGCAAAAAATGCAAAGAAATTTCAGGAGACTCTTGAAAAAGGCACCAAGGTTGTAACAATTGCAGGTATTCATGGCCGTGTTAATAAGGTGAATGACGATGGAACCATCGATATTGAAGTAAGCCCCGGCAGTTACCTGAAGATTGAAAAAAGTGCAATCAGTATGGAATGGAGCACACAGGCTAATAAAGCTGCCACTCCTGTCACTACAAAATAATTCATCGCTTTGCGCCGATCTTGGTCCGGATTTACTTTGATTAAATCCGGATTTTTTTTCGCCTTTTTAAAAAGATTCCCTTGTTAAAAGTAGGTATAACGGGTGGCATCGGATCCGGCAAATCGACTGTAGCTGAGGTTTTCAGACTGCTGGGTATTCCTGTTTACTTTGCAGATGAAGCTGCAAAAAACCTGATGCAGGACGATGAAAATGTAAGAGCTGCAATTAAGAATCTTTTTGGTGATGAGGCATATCCTGATGGGAAACTTGACCGCAGGTTTATTTCATCGTATGTATTCAACAATCCGGCAAAACTCCGGGAACTCAATGCCATCGTGCATCCTGCCACCATTCAGGCTGGCAAAGACTGGCTCGGAAAACAAACTACTGCATATACTCTTAAAGAAGCCGCAATTCTGTTTGAAAGCGGTTCCAATGCCGACCTTGATAAAGTTATCGGTGTATATTCACCCGAAGAACTCCGGATTCAGAGAGTGATGAAAAGAGATGGAGTAACAATGGAAAAGGTAAAAGAAAGAATGGCAAACCAGATGAATGAAGATGAAAAAATGGCACTCTGTGATTTTGTGATAAAAAATGATGAAACAGAATTGATAATTCCGCAGGTGATTGCTATTCATAAAACCTTACTGAAAATAGCAGCAGACTAATTGGCCATGGATAATTTCCCGGTTCTAACTGATCATATCCTCATTTTTATATACGGAATAGTTATTCCCTTTTTTTCCGGAGTAAAGGGCCGTGAAAACTTTGATGAAATTGTATTTACAGAAAATTTGCGTCGCCGGTTTTACCTGGCGAACAGTGCCTTTTTGGGAGTTGCCGCTGGTGTTATTCTATTAACATGGTGGTTATACAGCAGGCCTTTTGAGGCACTTGGTTTTCGGTTACCCGTTGCAGGTGTAAAATTCAAATGGGCGATTATAATCGGGATAGTTCTTGGAATTGCTTACATATTTGATCTGATCTATAGTATCCGAAAGGCAAAATCGGATCCTGAAGCTGCTGCCGAAGCAGATGCGGGCACACCCTTTCTGCCCCATCACGTGCGCGAACTTCCTGCCTATATAATTCTTAGTATAAGCGCCGGCATATTCGAAGAAATCATGTACCGCGGCTAAATGGTTACGTATTTTCTTCCCCGGTATAATGACAGCAGTGGATTGCCTGTACTTGCCTGTGTGGCTCCGGCTTTTCTTTTTAGCCTGGCACATTATTACCAGGGCTGGCATTCCATGCTTAAAATATTCCTGCTCTCTCTTTTACTTGGAATTATTTTCATCCTCAGTGAATCACTGGTTATTGTAATGGTGATTCATTTTCTTATTGACCTCACCGGCGGAATTATTGCAATGAAATATCTGAGGGAAAGAGTTTAGGCAGAAGATGGGAGGCAGGAGAAGTTATTAGTTCATAGTTCATAGTTCATATATAGGTGGAGTTTTGAACAGGCTGTTTTTCTCCCGCCTCCAGTCTCCTGCCTTTCTAAAAACCATGAACTATGAACTAAGAACTATTTCAATTTCATCAGCGCTTCTTTAATTCTCGCCATCGCTTTTTCAATTTTTTCCATGCTATTGGCGAAGGAGATACGGATACATTCAGGTTCGCCGAATGCACGACCGGTAACTGTTGATACATGTGCGTTGTTCAGCAGGTACATGCAGAGGTCATCTGCATCATTTATTTTATTTGTTCCGTCGGTTTTACCAAAATAATAAGTAATAACAGGGAATACATAAAAAGCTCCGTCAGGCTCAGCGATGGTAACACCGGGAAGTTCTGCGAGTAATTCAAGCATTCTTGCGCGCCTGCGGGTAAATTCTTTATTCATTTCATGGGTAGGCTTCATATCACCGGTAAGTGCGGTTATAGCTCCCCGTTGTGTAACTGCATTCGCACCGCTGGTGAACTGGCCCTGCAGTTTTTCGCATGCTTTTACTACTGCAGGATTGGCTGCAATATAACCAAGGCGATAGCCCGTCATGGCATAACCTTTACTCAGCCCGTTGATAATAATGATACGGTCTTTCAGATCTTCGAACTGGGCAATGCTTTCATGGGCACCTACAAAATTGATATACTCATAAATTTCATCCGAGATAATAAATACCTGCGGATGCTTGCGGAAAACTTCAGCAAGTGCAACCAGTTCGTCCTTTGAATAAACAGACCCGCTTGGGTTACATGGGGAAGAAAAAATGAAAAGTGTTGTTGATGGGCTTAGGGCAGCATCGAGCTCTTGAGGAGTCAGCTTATATTTATTTTCAATGGAAGTGTGGATTAGCTTGACCTTTCCTTCGCAGAGTTTTACAATTTCAGAATAAGTTACCCAGTAAGGGGTAGGTATTACAACCTCGTCCCCTTTATCAACGACAGCCATAACCACGTTTGCGAGACTCTGTTT
>JAATGW010000248.1 GCA_015654495.1 Chitinophagales bacterium | reverse complement strand
TTCGTGAGAGTTTTGTGACCTATGAAGACAAAACCTTTAAGGAAAACAAGATGGTTTGGGCCGATTCTAATTTCTTTGAATTCTTTACTGTTCCACTATTGAAAGGCAATGCCAGAACGGCCTTGATTGAACCCAATAGTATCGTTATTACAGAAAATTTTGCAAAGAAATATTTCGGTGATACTGAACCATTCGGAAAGTCGGTTCTTATGGGCAAAATGCCTTACAAAGTGACCGGTTTGATTAAAGAACTTCCGGGTAATTCCCATTTCCATTTTGATGTTTTCATCAGCATGTCCACCCGTGGATTTACACATCGCACCTGGAGCAATGTGGGTTTTTATACCTATTTGCTTTTTGACAAATCCACTGATCCCAGGAAGCTCGAAGCCCGGTTCCCGGAACTTGTTGCCAGATATGTGGTTCCTGAAACTGCCCGTGATATGGGTATATCACTTGCAGAAGCACAAAAAACGGTTAACTCATTTAAATTCTACCTGCAACCCCTAACCGATATCCATTTACATTCAGATACAAAATATGAACTGGGAACAAATGGGGACATTAAGTATATCTACATTTTTGGGATGATGGCGATTTTCATTCTCATTCTCGCCTGCATTAACTTCATGAACCTTTCAACAGCAGGTTCTGGCAAAAGATCGCGCGAAGTTGGAATCAGGAAAGTGTTGGGTTCTCAGAAGCCACAGCTTATCCGCCAGTTTTTACTGGAGTCTGTTGTACTCACCTACCTGGCCATCGGACTTTCCTATTTGTTCATTTCACTTCTCCTTCCTTATTTTAATAATCTTTCGGGGAAAGATATTCCATTCTCCTATTTCTTTTCTTCGCAGGTAATGAGTGCAGGATTGCTGCTTGGGTTGGTACTGGGAATTCTTGCAGGTATTTATCCTGCATTTGTTATGTCTTCTTTCAGCATTGGTAAAATGTTCAAAGGCGCTTCCGCCACGTCAACGGGTACACGAAGTCCGCTGAGAAGTGCATTGATCGTTTTTCAGTTTGCTGTTTCCAATGGATTAATTATTGCCACCATTGTGGTATTTGGTCAGTTACGTTTTATGCAGGATAAGAAACTGGGTTTTGATAAGGAACAACTGTTGTACCTGCAGGATTTACAATTGCTTGGCGGGAACACGAATCAGAATGCATTCCGTCAGACTCTTTTAAATGACAGCAGGATTGTTAATGCCACGATCGGAACTTCTGTGCCGGGAAGTCAGGATATTTACGGGACACAGGCATTTGGAAAAGAAATAACAGGCAACCAGCCCAACAATGAAATACATACGGATATATTCAATGTTGATTATGATTATTTGCCAACCCTTGGCTTAACCATAAAAAGCGGAAGGAATTTTTCCAGGGATTTCCTCACAGATTCTTTTGCTGCGGTTATCAATGAAGCTGCAGTTCGTGATTTTGGCTGGAGCAATACCCACCCGATCGGGAAAACGATAGTTACTTCCGGCCGCCGCGAATTCAAAGTGATCGGAGTTGTTGCAGATTTTCATTATGCTTCTATAAAACAAAAAATAGTTCCACTGATGATGACCCTTGGAACGGGCTACAGAACCGGAATGATTGTAAAAGTAAAAACAAAGGATATCCGTAATATTCTTTCTGATATCAAAAAAACCTGGACTTCATTTAATTCTGACGCCCCGCTGGAATATTATTTCCTGGATGAAAAATTTGATCAATTGTATTCTTCCGAACAAAAAACCGGACAGATATTTACTGCTTTCGCTGTTCTCTCGATGATCATTGCGTCATTGGGTTTGTTTGCGCTTACAGCTTTTATTACGCAAAGGAGAACCAGGGAACTCGGCGTGCGGAAAGTGTTTGGCGCTTCAGTTGCACAACTTGTTCTGATGCTTTCAAAAGAACTTCTGGTGTTGGTGATCATTGCATTTTTGCTGGTGACTCCGCTGGCCTGGTGGGGAATGAATAAATGGCTGGAATATTTTGCTTACCGGATTAATATCAGCTGGTGGATGTTTGCTATTGCCGGTGCGGCTGCATTATTCGTAGCAATGTTTACTGTCAGTTTCCAGTCAATAAAAGCAGCGAGGGCAAATCCGGTGAAGAGTTTGAGGATAGATTAAAATAGTCCAGACTTTGAAATAGTCTCGGATAAACACCACTTCTCATTTTTTATCTGATTTGTGAATGGTGAGCGAAAATGGCAATGATGATAATCGCAATCAAAAGACTTAACTCAGGTTATAGAAGTAAATTTAAACCTATGGAATAGGCCATTTCTTATTTACTCGCCGCGGCAGAAAGTAACCTTTAATGCAGTTGGGATTTCGAATACAAAGTTGAATATGATTTTTTTCATGAAACCCGGCATCATCGTACAACGACTCGCCTTCTATGAATGCGCAACGAACGGAATCATATGCTGGCAATTTTTTCGTTTTTCTACGCTGGTTATGAACATTGTTAATTACAGCACAATCTAAATCGCGCAATAACAAATCCGTCGATTTTCCGACATTGCGATTGACCGGTATAGGTAAGTTTAGAATTGTACAGGATTCAACCAAATTCTGGTAAGATGATTTTACAACCTGAATATGTTCATGATCCATGAGATCCAGGCAAAAGCCCATATCTATTACTGCTCCAATTACTGCTGGCGTTGTTATCTTCGATTTTGGTCTGCTCTTTAACTCATATGCATAATCCAAAGCCCGCTGCCGATTATTTTCCCAGAAATAGACACCATTACCTAACCAATCAAATAAATTCCGGCTATCTTTTAAAGTGATTTTCCCATTTACGAGTTTCTCTACCAGGATGGAATCGCAGCCATGAAAGCCGATTACCAGACCAGGTTTAGCTGGATACACGACCGTTAGAACGTGGAGTGACGGATTGCTTTAATTTACCGGATTTAGTAAGCAAGCGAAGTTCATTCAGTAAAGCACGAGCAGCTTTAGGAGATGCGTTAACCTTCGCCCGTTGCTTACGCAAGGCTTCCTGCAGAAGTTGTAGGTCATTGTTGCTCATATTGTAAAAATAAGTAAACCTGTACAAATTTCAGTATTGAAAATCTCCACTTAGTGCATCTTAATTTTCAGCCAACAAGGTTAAAAAGAACAAGATCTTAATTATAACTAATTGACTTTAAAATATTTAACTTTTCAAATAACCTCATCCTTGCAATTTTAACGATAACCGTTCAATTTACAAGGATGATTAAAAGGGAAATTGAAAAAGTCAATGGAAGCCGATTGCTCTAATTTCGCGCCCATTATATAAGCAAATGCAGAAAGATAAATGGGGTAGTCAAAAAGTCGAGTGTAATTTTTCAATCCATCTGTCAGGATCATAAAAACCCGAGGCCACCTACGAAGGCCAGCAAAATCAAAAGGCATCAATTATTGAGACTATATAGGGCCTGCCGATTAAGTCATATGAGCTAAGAGTTTGTATTTTGATGAAAATCTTGTTCCTGTTTAATTTCGACAATGTCATAAGTAAAACGCTCTTTTTACCGTTCCTTTCCGCCTTTAACGGCTTACCGTCTATCTGTTATAAATATCATTGTCGTTGAGTTTGGAATGAGGTAGACGGGAATACGGAAAGAGCGCCTGCCCGACACAGCGCAGCGACGGCGGGGTAATGAAGAAAC
>JAATGW010000690.1 GCA_015654495.1 Chitinophagales bacterium | reverse complement strand
CGCTCTCAGTAACGGTAACAAATAGTTGCTGTAGCGGGGTATCATCGGCCAGCAATTCATAATCTGGCTTTGGGAAGACGGTTCCCGTCTTAACGCAGATTGGCACCATTGGCCGGGATGCAAAAGCTCCTGCCTTGCCGGCAAAATCAAACAATGGCATTGCAGGCACCTGGAGCCCTTCCAAAATAAATACCTCGTCAGTGGGAACAACGATATATACGTTTACCCCGGCTTCGGGAACATGCGCTGCAACCGCAACAATGGCGATAAATGTGCAGAAATGTGTCAACATGAAAACAGCTTCTGAGGCGGGGGCCAGGATAATCCCGCAGGAGGAAGCCATTATAGAAATGGATGCGAAAGTGTGGCCAAATCCCACGCAGGCAGCATTCAGCCTGCTGGTTACAGGGAACCGGCACGAAACAGCAGCGATTACCATATTTAACGTACATGGTCAGCCGATGGAACGTAAGCAGGTGGCGGCAGGCCAGGTTACCCGATTTGGTGATCTGTACAGACCCGGAATATACATTGTTGAAATACGGCAGGGAACTACCCGTAAAACAATTAAAGTGATCAGGCAATAAGGGTTAAGGCAATTTCCATACATGAGCAGAATAAAATCCTGGAATAGTCCGAGTACTATTCCGGGATTTTTTCTCTCCGGAAAGTCATCGTTCAATCTCTAATTCAGGTACGCGTTACTGGTAGTCAGACAATAATCGATATGTCCAGACTGCCGGATGGTTTATACTATATACGTTGCAGTGATGGCATGAAAACTGAAATCAGGAAAGTGCTGAAACAATAAGCATTATTTTATTATGCAAATATGAAAAACTGAAAAAGATCCCTTCCCCCTGCGGGGAGGGGTCTTTTTTCCTGTTTTGGGAAGAAGGTTTTAAGATTAACCTCGGAGGTATTTTTGCCAGGGTTGGCTTAGGTTTCAGATCATTTGATTAAAAAGTCTTGCATGTAAAAACAAGACTCTGGTATAGAAACCGGACTCAACCTGAATTCTGTATAAAACAGCAGGCCCTAATTAGTTAGTAACAACCATGCTTTCTGGACTGGCTGGTGAAATACTGGCTGATCAGATTATACAGCGTCGGGTCATAGGTTTGAAGCTCGGCTTTTGTATTGATTTCATTATGCACACCATTGGTAGGAATGGCTTCAAGATTACTGTTAAACCAACACTGCACCCCTTCCGCCCAATATTCCCTTACTTCAGAGCGTGCGTAAGTGTTTGTCCAAAGATTTTTGCTGATAGCATTGTTAAATGCGGCCTGCAATTGATTATCGAAGTTGGCATTGGTAAACCTGATGCCTAATTCATGAATGGCGTGTGCAAATTCATGTGTGAGGATCTCTTCACCTTTATAGCGATCTGTACCTGATTTGCAAAGCATATTTTCTTCGCAATTGGTAGTGAGCGGTCGTTGCGTAGTTGCTCCGTATGCGCGTGCCCGGTTATCCCAATCCGTGCCGGGGAAAGCTGTATACAAATCATTATACTCCGGCATTTGAGTAGGCTTTTCATTGATGCCTATTATACCCACCCGGATCCTGTTTTGGATCATTTTCGATTTTTCAGCCGGGATTTCGCTTACCATATCATTTACAATATCCCTGGCCCGCAGCAACGCTTCATCTGCCACCTGATCAGAACTAACGATAGGAATGCCGCCTGCATCCACGTATTTTTTATAAAAACTGTTGAGCCCCAGTGAGGCGGGCGGTGCGCCCAGACCGGAGTCAGTTTTGTCAGATTTATCGGATTTGCTGCATCCAGAGAAAAGGGCAAGTACCATAGCGGTTAATAAAACGGATTTCATGTTGAAGAATTTTGGATATAAAACTGGCAATTAAAAAGCGGGCAGACAATACTCAATTTTAAGTAGTGGCCTGCATAGCAGATTGCGTGTAAAATCAAACGTTTCGAAAGAAGCATCTTTCTTTTGTATGGAAAACATTCAGGAATTCAACGACTGTCTAGAAATTACAAATAGAAGGGGAGGATGGGATTTTGGGTGTGGTGGGTTTGGTACTATTTGCAAAGGTATCATATGGAGATTGGGGTTGGCATTTCTGAGCGAGGCAATCTGATTAAAATATTTAGGGCCTGCTGTTTATATTTTCAAGAAATGACATGCAAGGATTTTTGATAAAAGGTACCGCCAACCTGAGTTCCCGGCTCGCATGGAGCCTCCTGTTTGTAGCCAGTCGATTTTTCAGACAAACGTATTGATAGCTCCAGGAGCGTCCTGTAAAATGAAATTTGTTCCCCGTTTTCACGAAGACACAAGGGTAAAAATTGTGGGTCACTATATTTTATTCTGGAATAACTGACCTGCACAGGACGCTCCTGACGGAGCGTCGAATATGATCACCAGCTTGCTATTCCATACTACAAACAGGAAGCTCCTACCGGAGCTGATCATTGCCTGCACCACTCTTAATCAGCAGCCGCTACTTATTAAATTCAGCGAATACCTTGTTTAAAATCTCTTGTTGAACAAAGGGTAGATATTCTTCATAAAAAGTCGCCGCCCTGACATTAGTCAGTTTTCCTTCACTACTAGGAATTTGAATTATAAATTCTTCTTTTATTATCCATTTTACTTTTATCGACCAATCTTCTGGCTGGGTTGATTCATTTAAGGTTTTATCAAAAAACAACTGAGTTAAGCTCTGAGTGACTATTCCGATTCCTTTTATTCTGATTGATTTTGAGCCTGGAGCATTACTTTTTAGATATAGGATATCTCCATTTTTCAGAGAAGCTACAGCCAAATAGACATCTTTTGCATCGTTATAACTCCATCCTATTACATAGCTCTCGTTATTAAAAAATTCTTCTTTTTGTTCCTCTCTCTCATCGTACCAAGTGGAACCCGCTCCAAAAATTGCCATAAATTAATTTTTAATGAAATTACGACATGAACGTAGTCAGCTGCCGGACAAGTAAGTAAGGTAAAAGAGTTAAGTGAGCTTTTCAAAAAAGGTATCAATACTTATTTCGTTATAGGTGAGATTAACTCGGAATTTTTAAAACCGGATCAAATTCAGCAGGGGAAGTATGTATGAAGTGCACTTCAGTATAACACGTTTCAAAAAACTGGCAGATGCTTTATATGCCGTAACGTCAATGTTGTTTTCGTATGAATGAGTTTGTTTGTCCTTAATGTTTATCTCCCTACTACTGCGTATCAGGCATTGGAAAATATAAATAAAAACTGGCTCCCCGGTCAGTCCCCTCTGCGCTGATAAATCCCCTGTGGTTCTCCATTATCTTTTTGCAGATAGCAAGGCCTATACCGGTACCCTGGTATTTATCTTTGCTGTGCAAACGTTGGAAAACTTCAAATATTCTATCGTTGTATTGAGGATCAAAACCGATCCCGTTATCTGAAAAACTGATCCTGTAAAAACCGGCGTGCTTTTCAGGCATGCCCGGTAATCCAGTGTGAACAATATCACCTGAAATCCGGATAAGTAAATGCTGATCTTCCCGCGCAAATTTTATTGAATTCAGGATAAGATTGGTGAAAAGCTGGTTAAGCTGAAAAGATATTCCCATTATACAAGGAAGATCCTGGTAACTTATCCGGCCATGTATGTTTTCCAGTTTATCATGAAACTCTTTCCGGAGTTCAGAAATAATTTCATTGAGATCGCATACTGCAAACTGGCCTTCATTTGTGTTTGTTCTTGAAAAGGTCAGAAGATCGTTTATCAAAGTTTGCATCCGGTATGCAGAGGTTTTGATTTTGCCGAAATAGGCAATATTTTTTTCGCTAAGCGAAGCGTCTTCTTCAATCCTCGAAATAAATGTATTTATTTTTCGTAATGGTTCCTGCAGGTCATGACTGGAAACAAATGCAAATGAAGCAAGGTCTTTATTCTTTCGTTCCAGCTCTTCATTTAATTTTTGTAATTCCTTTGTCCGCTCTTTTACCTGTTCTTCAAGTTTCTGTCTTGCGTTAAGCTCATTGCGCATATCACGCATAACGGTACCAATCCCTATTGGCTCACCCGTACGCTCATTATCTATTCTATGGCAATTGTTATAAAGTGGTATAATCTCACCTGTTTTGCCATTTTTTATCGCAAACTGGCCTGCCCATCTGCCTTTCGACATAACTGATGGAATAATTTCGGAAGCAACAAATGCAAACTGTTCGGGAGTATGAAAATCGGAAATGGGAATTTCAGTAATATCAGCGCTTTCATCAATTCCAAGCAAATTTTTACCTGCTTTATTTATATAGCTGTTTTTTCCATCCATTTTTAAAATAGCCATCAGATCAACACTGTTTTCAACCAGAACAGAAAGTTTTTGGTTTTGTTCTCTTGCTATTGCCTCTGCCGTAATATCCTGTAATGTTCCATTAAGTCGTTCTGCTTCATTTTTTTCATTAAAAGCAGCCTTGCCTTTAGCCCGCACAACTCTTTCCTCCTTGGTTCTGGCATTAACTATTGTGCATTCAATATCGAAAGAGCCACCCGATTGGTATTTTAAAGCTTCCGCTAAAGCATTTGTAACCTGCTGCCTGTCTTTTTCGGCAACAATATCTATAGCTAATGATAAGTCGATTTCCTCGTTAGGTTCCAATCCAAACCATTCCTTAAGACGGCTGTTTGCAGTAAATTTATTTGTTTTGGGATTTAGATCCCAGGTACCAAGTTCTGATGCGTCGATGGCAAAGGAATATAAATTATTGGCCTCCTGCAGCTGTTTGAACAGGTTCACTTTTTCGGTGGTTTCTGTACAAATTACGAGCACCCCGGCGATCTCATTATTGTCGCCCGTAACAGCACTGTAGCTAAAAGTCCAGTATATATCTTCAATACTTCCATCTCTGAAAAAAGGCACAAGCTGATCTTCAAACCAAACCGGTTTTCCTGTAGTTTTTACCTGATGGATTAAGGGACCGATAAAATCCCAGATTTCAGACCAGACCTCTTCCCCTTTTTTACCGATGGCCGGATGTTTTCCTTCGCTACCCAAACTGGGTCTGAATGCATCGTTATAAAAGCAAGTCAAATCCTCACCCCAAAAAAGAAACATTGGGAAGGCGGAATATATAACTGTGTTCAGTTTTGCCTTTAAACTATTCGGCCAATGGCCTGGGGCTCCCAGTTCGGTCGTTGACCAGTTATACGACCTTATCAAATCGGCCATTTCACCTTTAACCTCCAGGAAGGACTCAGAACCCAAAGCATCTTCCATAGAGCAGAATTATGTTTGTAAAATAAAGCTTTCCCTGGTCATATTTGCTGATGCATACAACTGTACAACGGTTAATGCTTTTTGAATCAGAATTTTTAAATCAGTGAAGCTGTTAGGCTTTACAATATAAAGACTGGCCCCATTGTCATACAGAACATTGGCTGCTTCAGGTTGTAAAGAAGTTGAAAATATAATGACAGGTTTATCTCTAAAATTTTCGTCCTTTTTAATATCTTCCAGGCATTCGTAACCGTTCTTAAGCGGCATGTTTAGATCGAGAAATATCAGATCCGGCAATCCCGAATTAGTCAAAAATTCAAGTCCCTGTACACCATTTTCAGCTTCAAAAAGGTTGATGTCTGGTGCAACGTCTGCAAGTGCATCCCGGAAAAATTCACGATCATCCAGGTCGTCTTCTACCAACAAAATTTTGCTTATTTGAAAACGCCGTTCATTCATGAGTTGTAGTTCGTAGTAATGGTATCACTTACAGTTTACTAAAGATTTTCCAGCTCAGTCTGTATTTTTTCTGTATCGGTTACAAAGTAAGCAAAAAGATCACCACCGCCGAATTGCACACTTTCAACGATATTAAAGCCGGTTTCATGCCTTTGGCTACTTTAACGATCGTAATACCCCCAAACTTTGTGCTGTTGTCTTCAAAGGGATCTTCAGAAAAGCGGCGTCCATCCGGCTTAGTAGGTAGAAAAATCCAGTCGAAATGGTTATAGCCCGCGGGAACATTCAGGCCCGGCCGAAGGTGGCTAAGCTTTTAAATAACGAATTGCAGTGAAATGCTGTTTCTTAATTGTGAATATTTTACTTTGAAAAAGAAAAACAATTAAAAAACATTCCTGCACATGATATTATCGGGGCATCCAGTACCTTTCAAAGCGGGGAAAAGAAAGCTGAAAGCAGTTTAAAAAAATGACTCATAAACAGGTAAAATGAAAGCAGAAAAAAAAATCACAACACTCTTTGTTGACATCGGAAATGTGTTGCTTTCTAATGGCTGGGGGCATGATTTCAGGCGCCTGGCAGCTGAAAAATTCCAACTCGATTTTGCTGAGATGGAAGTCCGGCACAGCATCATATTTGACACATATGAAGAAGGGAAAATTACCCTGACAGAATATCTTGACCGGGTTGTATTTCACCGGGAACGGAATTTTTCGGCTGCTGAATTCCGTGAGTACATGTTTTCATTATCAACTCCGCATGACGATATGATCGCATTCTTAAAAAAAATAAAAAAGCAGTATGGTTTGAAAATAGTAGCAGTGAGCAATGAGGGAAGGGATCTTAATGCTTACAGGATTGAAAAGTTCCGGTTAAATGATGTTTTTGATTTTTTCGTATCCTCCTGTTATGTGCAGTTGCGGAAACCGAATCCTGCTATTTACCAACTGGCGCTCGATCTTTCATATGCAATAGCAGAAGAGGTGGTATATATTGATGACGTGCAGATGTTTGTAGACATAGCCACTGATTTGTCTATCCGCAGTATCAGGCATGTAGATTTTTTATCAACTTCGGCCGCATTGGCCACAATGGGATTGACCGCAGAAGAAAATAAAAATGCTTAAGAATGAAAAATCAGCGCTATGAATAAAGAGGCATTAAAAAATACAATAGCCCAGCTTTTTGCATCGGGAAAAGGATTACTTGCCATGGACGAAAGTACCGATACCTGTAATAAGCGTTTTGCTGCAGCAGGAATTCCACAAACGATTGAAATGAGACGCAGCTACAGGGATATGATTGTTACCACGCCTGGCCTGCATGAAAGTATAGGTGGCGCTATTTTGTTTGATGAAACAATCCGGCAGCAAACAAAAGCGGGTGTTCCCTTCGCGGATGCCCTTATTAAAGCCGGAATTATTCCCGGCATTAAAGTAGATATGGGTGCTAAACCCATGGCTGGATTTCCTGGTGAAAAACTTACGGAAGGGTTGGACGGATTACGGGACCGGCTTGAAGAATATAAAAAACTCGGTGCCCGTTTTGCAAAATGGCGCGCAGTAATTTCAATAGGAGATGGCTATCCGACAATTGGAAATATTGAAGCTAATACACATGCACTGGCAAGTTATGCTGCCATATGCCAGGAAGCAGGTATTGTACCCATTGTTGAGCCGGAAGTGTTAATGAATGGCAATCATACGATACAACGCTGTTTTGAAGTAACAGAGAAAGTACTGAAACTGCTTTTTTATAAACTCTTTGTTTATCGCGTAGTGCTGGAAGGAATGATCTTAAAACCAAATATGGTAATTGCAGGAACCGAAGCGGAAGAGAAAGATAATACCGATACAGTCGCAGAAGCTACTGTAACCTGTTTGCTTCAATCTGTTCCCGCCGCAGTGCCGGCAATTGCATTTTTATCAGGAGGGCAGGCGCCGCAGGAAGCCACTGAACACCTTAATGCAATGAATAAAAATTATAAAGGCCAGTTACCGTGGACATTGACATTTTCCTTCGCAAGAGCTGTTCAGCAGCCAGCCCTTGAGATCTGGAAAGGCGCTGATTCCAATATAGAAGAGGCGCAAAAGTTATTATACCAACGTGCGCGGATGGATGCGCTTGCAAGTCGTGGGGAATTTACCGGTGATTGAAATCAGGCAAAAGGCAACAGGCAAAAGGCAAAAGTGAACAGCCGGCGATTGAAGATGGGAAGATGCAGAATAATCTTTAGGAATTTGCAACAACCAGTCTTGTAGGGACTGCGATCTTCTAGCCCATGATTTCAATCATTGGTGCAAGAGGCAAAAGCGAACAGCCGGCGATTGAAGGTGGGAAGATGCAGAATAATTTTTAGGAATTTTCAACAACCAGTCCTGTAGGGACGGCGATCTTATAGCCCATGATTTCAATCATGGGTGCAAAAGGCAAAAGGGAACAGCCGGCGTTTGAAGG